>JAUNXF010000031.1 GCA_030539935.1 Methanobrevibacter sp. | reverse complement strand
TGCACTCATAAATAAATTACTTATGCTCATACAAATACAAACCAAATCAAACTAACCACTACTTGCCCATACAAATAGAAACAAAACAAACCCCTACTTATGCTCGTACAAATACAAACCGTCTTTGCTGTAAATCATTGTATAATTCTCCAGATTGAAATTATCATCGGAAATATAATAGCTTATATCATGTGATTCCAAATAGTCCAATTGATCATCGGTTAATGCAATTGTACTTGTCTTCAAATACCAATTCATTGACCTTTGATTGTAAACTGCAATTTCCTTCGAATTATAATCTGAATCGTATTCCATCAAATAATCTGCAATGACCTTATTCTTATTAAAATCGTCAGTGAAATGAACAGTTGAAGGGAATGCAAATGCAGAGAATATGCAAAATACAATTAGGATTATTGGAATAATATTTAAAATATTTTTGCCTTTAAATTCAAACCTACACCTTTTAGACAAATCCAAAATCTCACTTAAAGCAAAAATCACGAAATAAATAAAAGCTGGAAATACTGTGATTATATACCTGTTAACTTTAATGTTCAAGAATGTGAAAAAGATAAAGTAAACCAAGAACCAAGCCAACATAAAAACATTTAATGAATATTCCTCCCTGTCAACAGCCTTTTTCTTTAAAAATGAAAAGAAAAGGACAAAGTCAATGAGTAGAAGACTTATTGTTATGATTGAATTGACCATAAAACTTAAAATTGCTATGACAAGTAATGCAATGAATAAAAGTCCCACAGAATACCTAAAGTATTTGTTGTTTAATTTTTCATCGGAACTATCTCCTTTTACACATCTCCTTAATTTATACGCCGCCAGAATAATTCCTAAGGCAAACAATGCAATTAATAAATGGGAAATACAATTAGAACCAATCAATACAGGAATCGCACCATCAAAGTTTACATTATCTGCAAATAGGAAATTTGGGAAATCATGGATATAGAAAAATGTATCTGTAGTATACGCGTTATCTATTGTATATCCCTTAGATCCAGAGGCAAATGTGGAACCCTGTGTTAAAAATGATAAATGGGAACCTGATGCTAAAATGGTTGATGAAAACAATAATGCTAAAACAAAAGCCAAAGCAAAAGCCTTTAATATGTTTCTAAATTCATCCCCTTTAAGATAAATCTCTATTTTCTCAAGAAACTCTTTACGACTAAACAACAACAATTCAAAATTGCCAAAGAAATCATGAGAAGAAAGGAAATACAACAGTATTAAAGGCAATAGGAATAATGTAGTGTAACGAGTGAAAATAGATAGAACCAATAATGGAAATGCAATTAAGTAATACTTTGAATCATTATCAATAGCCAATATAACAAAAATAATTGTCCATATTGACAAAGCCACTGCAGGTATATCCAATGTTCCATTAGCCCACCAGAGCAAATTTAAAGAAAAGCTTCCGAAAAGAATTGCACCACAAAGACTCAATAAAGAACTGAACCTTTGCTTAAGCATGGCATATATGCCAATATTTCCAATAATTCCAAAAGCGCCTGCAACAATATAAAGGGAAAGTTCAGATACAAATCCTAATCTAAACAATATGGATGTTAAAAATGAGAGGAATGGGGATAAGTACAAAAATGTTGTGCTCACCCTATAACCAGCAAAAGCAAGAGAATTTGTTAAATAAACAAAAACATCAGAACAGTATATTCCAATATTTTCATTAAGGGCTATTAGAGAATATGTGATTAAAATGCTGAAAAATGATAAAAAAATCAAATAAAAGAAATCATTCTTTGAGATATTCAAATCCTCAAATACATTTTCAAAAATCATTTTAACACTTTTTCCCTACAATTATAAACTGATTTAAGACCATATGATTAATGATTAAAAAACCATAATAATAATCAAAACTCCAACCAAACCAAGAAATGATTAAAAAATCATAAATAATTAAATATATTGAAAATATTGAAGGATCCCACTACAAAAGCTACAAAGCTGATTAACATAGCTATTTTAAGATTTTTGGAAACCTTTGCACATGTTTCTTCAGGAGGGTCTAATTTTAGACTATATGCACTATATAAGAATATGGCTATTGGAACAATCATTATAACCATATATGAAATGTTAAAGATCTTGAAAATATAAAGGATTGGGCACATCAATGTGGTTACAACGATTAGAACTATGGAAACAATTGAAGGCATTTTCTTGCCATATAAAATAGGGAAAGTTCTTGCCCCTTCCAATTTATCCCCTTCGATGTCTTCCATATCCTTAACGATTTCACGGGCCAAAGTCATGAATAATGCAAATAATCCCAAATATATTGAAATGAACAATATTTTCAATGAATTTGTAGCACAAGCTATAACAGTTCCTGCAATCACAAAGCAAAAACCGGTTAAAGTGGCTACAGTAATATTTCCAACTAAAGGCATTGCCTTTAAGTTTCTTGCATAGAGATACATGATTATTACAGCAGGAATGACAATTACAGAAGGCCAAATGGAATCAACAAGATAACTGCAAATCAAACTTAAAGCAATTCCAATGGCAAATAAAATGTAGGAGTACTTTCTTGCATTCTCAAGACTTATCCTTCCAGATGGGATTGGACGGTTCGGCTTATTGACTTCATCAATCTTAACATCAAAAACATCATTGATGGTATTCCCCGCACCAGTGCATACAAAGACAATAAATGCACAAATGATGATTGGCAATTCATAATAATGGCCAACAAACATCATCAAGATGACAGCAATAGCTGCCATAACCGCATTTCCTGGACGAATTATTTCTAAATAAGCATTCATTTAATCCCTCTGCAATAATATTATCAATAGCATAATCACTATAAACTATATAATTCTATAACTATAAATCTATTTATCATTTATTCCATTTAACAAATCTGCAAATTTCTTTGCCATATTTTCCATCGAATAATCTTCAATATGGATATCTGAATTTAATTCAACTCTTCCTTTTTCTAAAAATTCATCATATAATTTCAATAAAACTTCTTTAGTTGATTCTAAAGTGGAAACATGATACCCCACTTTTGTTTGGTCTATTAGGTCTTTTAGAGAACCTTCCTTATATCCTATAGATAAAACAGGCTTTCCCAATGCAAAATATTCATAGATTTTACCGGGAATGAACATTTTTTCCTTCTCATCATTCCAAGATATCAATAAAAGCACATCACTATCCAACTGTTTTTTCAACACTTCCTCATGGGCTATCTTACCGCCTATATTAAGAATGCTTAAAAGATCAAATTTGCCTGCAATTTCCTCCAGATTAGTGCTGTCACCATAGAAATCCAAAGAAAGTTTTGATGAATCCAACCTGTTCTCATCTTCCAACTGGCGAATTGCCTTAAATAGGATTGTAGGGTCTCTTTTTCCACCATATAGTGAACCTGCATAAATGAATTTCAACTTATCCTCTTTTTGAGAGCTCTCCAAATCATCTTCACCATCACTCTCACCAAAACCATCGCCTAAAAATTTCAAGTCTTCTTCATCATAACCTGATAAGATTGTAACTATCTTATTGTTTGGATGTAGAGTGGCTAAAGTTTTACTTGCCAAATCAGTGGTGGTTGTTAGGACATCTGCATTTTCAAATGTTTTCAATTCCAATCTTCTCTCAAAATAGTTACGTATGAAACTGTGGGAAACATAAGGATTCAAATTCCAAAGGTCCCTTAAATCTGCTATCCAGAAGATATCATACCTGTCCCTTAAATCCTTTGCAATGGTATGGCAAGTTATAGGCCAGGAAGAACTTATAATTGCCCCAACCTCCTCTTCTTCAATAATTTTGGAAGCTTCTCCAAATGCAGATTCATACCAATATTTCATCCCATCGGGATAAGCGAAAACTTCACCTGCAATTGAAACCGCCTTTGAAGCCAACGGATTTGAATAGGATGTGGAGTCCCTTAATTTATCTTTGGCGTTTTCATCTTCAAAATCACTGTTAAAAACATGATTTTCATTATCAATCCCATTATTTGAAGATTGAGAAAGATTGAACTTATTGGAAAAATGGCTGAACATATCTTCATATTCGGTGAAAATGATTCTGCAATTCAAATCATCATTTTCCTTTGGAATGAAACCTAAATCCGGAACGATGACAATAGGCTCCCATCCAAATTTGGGCAAGTACCTTGCTAATGCCCTTAAACGTTTAGAAGCAATTTCATTTACCTGATTGAAATAAAATGCTATTAAAATGACCTTTTTCATTTTACCACCAAATTATGCCACAAATCTATTTTACTTACAATGAAAATAATGATGAAATGAAATTTTTGATAAGTTTAAGAAATCATCATAATTTTGAAAAGATTTATATAAACAAATAAAAATATATTAAATTAATATATTAATATTTATTGATAATGCTTATATAAATTTTAAAAAATATTATTTCAAAAATGATAAGATGCATTTATATGAGTTTGAAAAAATTAGAATTATTTTATTACTGGTGAAAAAATGAGTAAAATTAAAATAGCTGTAGTAGGAATTGGAAACTGTGCAAGCTCACTTATACAAGGAATTCATTATTACAAAGATAAAAATCCTGAAGATGCAATTGGACTTATGCACTGGAAAATTGGCGAATGGGATCCAACTGACATTGAAGTGGTGGCTGCTTTTGATATTGATGAAAGAAAAGTGGGAAAAACCGTCGATGAAGCCATTTTCGCAAAACCAAATTGTACCACAATATTCCAGAGCGAAATCCCAAAAAGTGATGTAGTCGTCCAAATGGGACCTGTCCTTGATGGTGTAAGTGAACATATGGCTGAGTTTGAAGAGGACTATACATTTGTAGTGGCTGATGAAGAACCAGTAGATGTTGTCAGTGTATTGAAGGAAAGTGGAGCAGAAATATTACTAAGTTATTTGCCAGTAGGTTCTGAAGAGGCTGCAAGATTCTATGCACAATGTGCATTAGACGCAGAAATTGCTTATATTAATTGTATGCCAGTATTTATTGTAAGTGACCCTGAGTGGGATGAAAAATTCAGAGAAAAGGGACTTCCTGCTGTTGGTGATGATATCAAGGCACAAATTGGTGCAACCATTACACACAGAACATTGAGTAACTTATTTAAAGAGAGAGGAGTTAAACTGGTCCACACTTATCAAATCAATACTGGTGGAAATACCGACTTTTTAAACATGCTAAACAGAAAACGTTTAGACTCCAAAAAAGAATCAAAAACTGAAGCGGTTCAATCAGTACTTGCAGAAAGAATGGATCCTCATGATATTCACATTGGCCCAAGTGATTATGTGCCATGGCAAAAGGACAACAAAATCTGTTTCTTGAGAATGGAGGGTAAAACCTTTGGTGATGTTCCAATGGAAATAGAGCTCAGGTTAAGTGTTGAAGATTCTCCAAACTCTGCAGGATGCGTAATTGATGCTATCCGTTGCTGCAAATTAGGATTAGAAAGAGGAATTGGTGGACAATTGACATCCATTTCATCTTATGTCATGAAACACCCTCCAATCCAATTTACTGATGATGAGGCAGCAGCAAAAGTTGAAGCATTCATCAATGGAGAAATTGAACGTTAAGAATTTTATTCTTAACTTTTTACTTTTTTTACTTTTAATACAATCATTTTAAAACTACTTCTTTTGTTACTTTACTGCTTTCACTACTTTTGCTACTTTGCTACTGCCACTACTTTCACTACTTCTATTTATCAGTTAATTTAATTAATAGAATTAGAATAAAATAGATAAGTATTATTAGTAGTTATAACAATAAATAATAATATAATGTAAAATAATCTTATGTGATTAAAAAAATGATTCAAAAAATCATTTTAATATTTGGATTTTTAATTATATTTATCAGAATATCTGGAAAATTTTAGTGAGGTGTAAAGATGAAAGTGAAAATTACAGAAACCGCATTCAGAGATGCTCACCAATCCCTTTTAGCAACCAGAATGAGAACAAGAGATATGGTTCCTATAATTGAAGAGATGGACAAAGTCGGATATCATGCCATAGAAGCATGGGGTGGAGCTACCTTTGACACTTGTATTAGATTTTTAAACGAAGATCCATGGGAAAGATTAAGAATATTGAAGGAAAACTTTACCCAAACTCCATTACAAATGCTCCTTAGAGGACAAAACCTCCTTGGATACAAACATTATGCTGATGATATTGTAACTAACTTTGTAGAAAAATCCTATGAAAATGGTATTGACATCTTTAGAATTTTTGATGCAATGAACGATATAAGAAACATGCAACAATCCATTAAAGTAGCTAAAGAACAAGGAGCCCATGTTCAAGGAACAATCAGTTATACAATCAGCCCAGTTCATACTGTAGACAAATTTGTAGAATTTGCAAAGGAACTTGAAGCATTGGAATGTGATTCAATAGCCATTAAGGACATGGCAGGTTTAATCACCCCTGCTGTAGTATTCGAATTGGTTACAAAACTAAAAGAAGAGACTGATTTGCTCGTTAACTTACATTCACACTGTACCAGTGGTATGACCCCTATCAGTTATTATGCTGCATGCCAAGCAGGTGTAGATATCTTGGATACCGCTATTTCACCTATAGCTTGGGGTACTTCCCAACCACCAACTGAAAGTATTGTAGCATCCCTTCAAGGAACTGAATTTGACACTGGTCTTGACTTAAAAGCATTGAACCAAATAAAAAAATACTTCGAAGTATTGAGAGAAAAATACGAAGGATACATTGATCCAATCAGTGAAAGAATTGACACTGATGTATTGATGTACCAAATACCTGGTGGAATGCTTTCAAACTTAATTTCACAATTAAAACAACAAAATGCACTTGACAGATACCAAGACGTATTGGAAGAGATGCCTCGTGTAAGAAAAGACATGGGATACCCTCCACTTGTAACTCCAACAAGCCAAATCGTAGGTATTCAAGCTGTTATGAATGTTATTAATGGAGAAAGATACAAAATCGTTTCCAATGAAGTTAAGGAGTACATGAAAGGTAACTATGGACGTGCTCCAGCACCAATCAATCAGGAAATTGCCAAAAAGATTATTGGTGATGAGGAACCTATCACCTGCAGACCTGCAGATTTAATAGAGCCTGAATATGAAAAATTCAAAAAAGAAGGTGAAGAGTTAGGGATAATCAAAAAAGAAGAGGATGTCCTTACTCTTGCAATGTTACCTCCAGTTGCCAAACAATTCCTTAAAGGAGAACTTGAAGAGGAGAAATTCCCAGAACCTCACAAACTTGGTGAAGCAGGAAACAACGACCTTGGAGCCATTCCAACCGAATACTCCGTTGAAGTTGATGGGGATGTCTTTGATGTGAAAATCATGCCTACAGGATATTTGAAAATCAAAGATACAAAAGTAAAAGGCGAAGAACACATTAATGGCGCTCTTACTGCATCCATGCAAGGAATGGTACTTAAAATCAAGGTAAATACTGGAGATAAAGTCCAAAAAGACGATGTAGTGGCAGTTCTTGAAGCTATGAAAATGGAAAATGATATCTGTGCCCCAGAAGACGGTATAGTGGAACAAATTTTCGTAGAAGAAGGAGATACTGTTGATGCAGGAGACAACTTAATGTTGATAAAACCTTTAGAAGAATAATGGTAATTCCAATTACCATTCTTTTATCTATTTTTTTAAGAGATTAATTTCTCTTTTGAGACTTCTAATCTCTTTACACCTTATTTCTAACTCAAAACCTAGCTCTTTTTTACAAATTGAATTGTGGATAAAAATAAAACCAGAATATTTTTCATTAATTCGTATGAGATAGAACTATTTTTAATCTTATAAAAAAAAGAAATGAACAATGATTAGAATCATTATCCATTGTAAAAATAATATATGAATGAAAAATAATCATCCATTTCCAATTCCTAAAAAGAAATAATCATAAGTATTTTCTAAAGTGTCCGGAGCCATCCAAGGATATGTTTTTGCCAAATATTCCTTTATCTCATCACTTCTCATTATGACATCCGCCTTATTTGCAAACTTCTGAGAGCGGAAATAATCATTTAAATCATCATTGATTTCCCGTGACTGCTCATATAAATGCATTAAATGAGCTGGAGGCACATGAGGCAATATTTCATGAAGAATATCCACAGGAATCAAATCAAAATGATTGGCTATGGCAAAATTGAAAATCACATTCAATAGAAGATCTTTTGTATTGAGAACAATGCGTTTAGGAATATTTTCTGCCTGCTCTTTGGAAATCACACCATCCTTTAAAGCCCTTTCCACATCTGTCTCAACAACAATGCTAAAAGCATTATTATATTTTCCCCTTTTTAGCTGAATGGCAAATAAAACCATAGAAGCAACAGATATTAAAGCACATATCAAGGAGACAATAGCCACCAAATCTGACTTGAGACTAAATTCATTGTAAACCAACAGTATGATGGCAAGTATGATAAAAAATCTTGACACAAATGCTAAATTTATACTTGGAATTTTCATATTTTCACATATAATTTTTATTATCCTATTAATTTACTCCTCTGCAAATTTTTATTATCCTATTAATTTACTCCTCTGCAAATTTATATCAAATATCCTCACTAATTGCCAATATTGTCCAATGCCCCTATTCCCGATTATTCTCTAAAAAGTCGCGAATCATTGTATTTGCAACATCCCTAATTTCAATCAATGGAATGTCCTGTTCTACAGAGATTCTTCGTAAATCCTCATACTCGGCCCTATGGGAGATTATCTCATCCCCTATTAATCCAATCTTAAAGTTTATTGTATAAAGGCGATTGCCTACATTAATGTCCAAAGGCACAAATTGCCTTTCAGCCACACCTCTATGAGTATTTTCAGAAATCCTAATTCCCAATGTGCCGGTTTCCTTAAATAGAATATTGACTAAATGATCAACCAAATTAGGTCTGCAGATTATCTTGATTAAATGGCCTGGCCTATTCTTCTTCATGGTGATTGGAATCATTGATACATCAGATGCACCTTCAATCAGCAATAAATCAAATAGGAATCCCAATTCTTCCCCAGACATATGGTCAATATTAGTTTCAATAACAGAAATTCTGTGTTTCTCATTTGTTTCCCTTGATTTGACAATCCTCAATATGTTTGGAAAATCAAAATCTTTTGAGCCGCAGCCATACGCAATATCTTCAGGAGACATCATAGGAGCAAATTCCAAGAATTCATCACATAATTCCATATACAAGGCACAGCCGGTAGGTGTTGCAAGTTCACTATTTACAGGACCTCCAACACATTTGGCATCCCCTTTAGAGAAATCCTCAAATTCATTATCTGACAATCCCTTAAGAATATCAATAGTGGCAGGAGCAGGAACCGGAATTCTTCCATGTGCAGTTTCAACGACTCCGCCACCAACTGCAATAGGAAGGCCGACCACCTTATCCTTATCCATACCCAAATCGTAGTAAGCGCAGATAGAGCCAAAAACATCGGCAACAGCATCAGCTGCACCCACTTCATGAAAATGAACATCCTCTAAAGTTTTTCCATGGACCTTTGATTCTGAAACAGCTATTCTTTTAAATACTGATTTAGCCATCTCAACCATTTCATCAGTTAAATTTTCAATATCTGCGAATTTCAAGAGATCGATTCTTTCCATAAAATCTGGAAAATGAATGTGATGGTTATCTTCATGGTCTTCATGGATAGTCTTTACATTACAAAAAGTTGCATCAATTCCTGCCTTGTTAACTTTAGTTAAGGACACTTCAACCTCACCAAAGTCAAATGCAACATCTTCCATAAGATTCCTTACTTTTTCCTCATCAGCCCCCAAATCAACGAGAGCTCCAATAATCATATTCCCAGAAATCCCTGCATTCTGAGGATCTATAATATAAACCATAAGATTACTTCCATTAGCCTTAAAACAATTTGTAAAATCCTTGATTATTTTCAAGATAAAATTTCAATTATAATCCTTTTTATTAATATATATAATTACAATTAAATAATATTTGTTATAAAGATATATTTAAATCAATGGTTTAAATTATAAGAATTTTGAAATCAAAAATCCGATAAATGGCAATTAATTTAAAGAGGAATCTAATGGCTAAGAAAAATAAAAACAAAAAGGAAATTGCAATCATCAAAAAGGAATTGACAAATGGAAAACTAATGAAAAGCGAAGATGCATTGTATATAAACAATCCGGACTACTTTTTAACATTCAGTGATTTGGAAATAAGTGATGGGATTGACATTATCGAAAATATCATGATTCTTTCAAATAATTACATAAACTTTAACAGGGAAGACGATGATGAGACATTAACCGATGTTGAACTGATGGAAATCACTGAGGAATATAAGGAAAAGGAATCTATTGAAGGAGGATACATCTGCCAAAGCTTTGATAAAATAGACCATATTATAAATAGCTACGATGACATCACAGTTATTACAGTAATCTCTAATGACCTTGAAGTTCAAGAATTCTACAATGACTTGAAAGTGGTCAACAGCTGGAAAGGGTTTGATAATGCAAAACTTAATTTCGGACAAATAATCCTATTAAATCATGCATTTAGTCCTAAATTACTTATCCAACTTTATAAAATAGCCACTAAACAAAAAGCGAAATTCTTTGAATCTCTCCATTTTCCAATTCATATAAACAATATCCTGAATAATGAAGATTTCTTGGTTATTGCTTCCAACCTTCCAGAAGAAACCTTAGACCAAGATTATATAATGGAAATTGGCCTGGACATAACAAATATGGAATATGAAGATGATGATGTTGATTTAGCCGAATTCACACAAAGGATTGAAGATGCAGTTGTCATCAGCTGTGAAGATGCCTTGAAAAAAATTAACTTGAATATTGGAATTTTGGATTACCTTGTCAGTGAGGGAATTCTCATTGGAGATTTGATTGAAGTTGGAATGAGTCTTTTAGAGAATATGGAGCCAACAGATGAATTGAAGAAGAAATTAGAAACACAAATGCTTAAGTCAATGAGCGATAGAAACATTAATGCCCTGATAGTCGGAGCTATCCGAATGGAAGAGGACTTCCAAAAAGGAAGGGTTCGTGAAATTGACCTAAATGAAAAGTTAATCCATTTCTATCCTGATGAGCTTATTGGAGCAACAATTGCAAATCAGATAGCAGGCACTAAAGCCGTTTTAAACTTTAGAAGATATTCAAAAAGCAAACCTGGAATATTATATGGTTTAGGACCAATATTATCCAACACATTTGCAGGTTTAGTGGCAGGCTCCATGACAAAAATACTTGAAGAATAAGAACATAACTATAAATAGCACACGAATAATACTTACAAAACTAAAATAAGACCTGAAAAGTGAAAACATTATTAACGGATTTGATGTGATGAAAGAAAAGAATAATGATGATTATTTTGAAAAACAAAATCCCTCTACATTACGTTCTATTGGAGGATTGCTGACCTTCTCAACAATCCTGCCTTTAAATATTTACACAACTATTGATGAAATGGCAAAAATGACATGGTTTTGGCCAATTATAAATGGAATAGTGGGCCTATTAGCCGCGATTATTGCATTCATATTGGCAAGGTTTATTCATTTTGATGCATTGCTAATAGCCACCATAGTTTATGGATTTTTATTGATCATCAATGGATTTAATCATTTTGATGGATTGATGGACTTTGGAGATGGGATAATGGTCCATGGAAGTCCAGAAAAGAAATTAAGCATTATGAAGGATCCTATGACTGGAGTTGGAGGAATATCTACAGGATTTATTGTTGGAACAATTACAATTGCAGCATATACCTCATTAATAAGTTATGCATATGCCATTAACCTAAATTTCCTTTTATTGATCATTGTAGCGGAAATATCTGCTAAAATAGGATTGACCACCTGTTGCATAAGTTCAGAAAGCTCAGATGAAGGGATTGGAAAATACTTCATAAATTATATGAACCTCAAAAATTATGTCCTCGGATTAATAATATGCTTTATTATTTCAGTAGCACTTAGTTTAGGACCAGGAATCCATATAGGTCTTTTAGGCATTATTGGAGGAGCCTTTGGTGGAGCCTTATCAGCATTAATTGCTAAAAGGCATCTTAAAATTGCAAATGGGGATGTTCTTGGAGCTTCAAATGAATTAGGCAGACTTTTTTCATTAATGGCCATGTTACTATTAATTTCAATAAATTTTAGTGCTTTAATTTAATGCAATATTTGAAAAATTAGGATTATAGATCATTATTAAAAGAAAGAGTACAATAATAAGAGTGAAAAAATGAATATAAATGTTTTAAGATTAGATCATAGAATTGGAAGAGATACACGCATTACAACCCATGTCTGTTTAACTGCAAGAGCATTTGGAGCCAGCAAAGTGTGGTTGGCCGGAGAGGAGGACCATAGCATGATGAAAAGTGTTAGAGATATTGCAGACAGATGGGGCGGAGACTTTGAAATAGAATACAATAACTCATATATGGAAGTCATAATGAACTGGAGAGAAAATGGGGGAAAGATAGTTCATTTAACCATGTATGGCTCTCAAGCTCATGAAATTGTTGATGAGGTCAGAAAAACAGGTGATGACATCCTAATCATCGTTGGTGGTGCTAAAGTTCCTACAAAAGTTTATAAAAATGCTGATTGGAATGTTTCAGTAACTACACAGCCTCATTCTGAAGTTGCAGCACTAGCGATTTTCCAACATCTGCTGATGGAAGGAAAGGAATTTGATTTGGAATTCGAAAATCCTGTATTTGAAGTAATTCCAACAGCTCATGGAAAAACCGTAAATATCCATGATGAAAATAGAAAGATCCATAAAGAATAAGAACACTAATACACCACTTAAAAAAAATTAAGAAATAAGCCATAAACGTTTTAGAACATTCATTTTAAAAGAATTAGGAAATGAAGTCATCTAAACGTTTTAAGGCCTTCATTTTATCATATTTATCTAATTTTGCTTGATAAAGCGCATCCTTTACAGTAGCTATTGAATTATCGTAAACATCCCTATCAACAGGATATGGGAAACCATCCTTACCTCCATGACTAAAGGAATATTTGACAGGGTCTTTCCAACTTGCCGGCTCACCAAAGACCAGATCGGATATCAATGCCAAAGCCCTTATCTTCTTAGGACCAATGCCTTGAAGCAAAATCAACTCTTCATAATTCTCCGGCTGAATTTCCCAAGCATTCTTTAAGACTTCAAATTCCTTATCTGATAGATCCATATCCAACACTTGGTGATGGGGCGGCAATGTAAGTGAATTTGTCTCTTCAATACTGAAATCTGTTAAAAGAAGTTGATTGGAATCTTTTCTTTTAAAATAATTCCTTAAATGGTCAGGATTATCATTAATTAAATCAACACTGATCTTTTGTGCCTCAACACTATCTTTTGATGCCATATTCAAAGCTTTATTCTCCTTTTTATCACAGGAAATTCCATTATGGGGATCTTCTAAAAAACTGGTTACATTTTCACCCATCCAATGATAGCGCCTTGCATATTTTGTTGTGGTGTTCATTCCTTGTTGCACCACAGCCCAATCTCCTTTTTCAGTGATAAAGAAATTATGAACATATAAATTATAGCCATCTTGAAGACATGAATTATCCACCTTGGCAGATAGTTTGCTTGAATGAATCATATCCTCCACATTAGAACTTTTAAGATTGAATATCTCCCCTGCTCTTTCAATGCCTTGAGGAGTCTTTCGAGATGCAGTTCCCTTTCCACCAGAGATATAAACTCCATGTTTTTCAGGATCAATTGAAGATTTCAATGCACCGAGAGTGGTGGTGGTCGTACCTGAAGAATGCCAATCGAAACCAATAACACAGGAGAATGCTTGGAACCAATATGGATTGGAAATACGGTTTAAGAATTCGGTCACTCCATATTCCTCTATAACAACCTCAGAAATGGCTCCTGATAATTTAGTCATTCTATCAAACAGCCACCTTGGAGTATGCCCTCCATGTAGTGGCAAATTAGTAGTACCTCTTCGCTGCATAGAAATATCTCCGAAATCTTGTAAAAAAATATTATGGAAAATGAATAATCCGGTTCTTATATTAAATTTATAAAAAATAGTATATAAAATTAAAAAGAGCATTTGAAAAATAATAAAGATAGAGCCGTCAAATGATAAGGATAAAAACAATGGAAGGATTATAGAGACTCCCCATGTGCAATAGCTACAATACCTGGAATGTCCTTGACTTCCAATTCAAAGAATGCCTCCATGCCCTCTTCCTCATAAGCTACACATTTTTTGGAAATCACATTATTTGTCAAAAGGGCAGCTACGGGAGGAGTGACAATGAAAATAGAATTATATTTGTTTAGACTTCTTTTAGTCTCCTCAGATAGGGACCCCTTGCCAATATGAAATTTAACCCCTGCCTTTGATAGTGTAGGGATTGATGATTCGATTTCTGCCTTATTGCTTGTGGTTGGAGCAATGCCTGCAACACTGAATGCAGTATGCATAATTGCCATGCCCTTAAATTCAAAAGGATATTTGTCTATATTTCCCTCTTCTATGGATTTAACTAATTTTGGCAAAACTGCATCCCTGCCGCAATACATCTTACCTGAAAGGGAAATCTTATCTCCAACTTTCAAATCATTTATTTCATCATCACTAATGGGAGTTTCTATTTTTCTCATATAATTAGATATTTTTTTAAAATTTATAAAATTTTCCAAAAACAATGGCACAATAGTGAAAACTAAAAAATCTTAAAAATCTAAAAAAAACAATAGCACAGGACTTAAAACTAATAATTGTGAAAAAGTGAAAATCTGTAAAAAAATCCAATATGATTTAATTAAAATAGTGAATGATTAAAACATATAAATCACCACAAAATCATAATATAATTAACAATATAATTCATTTAATCAAAGCATATCCAATCAAATAAATAAAATATTTGCAATAGATACATCAAATAAGTAAAAAATTATAAAATATTGAAAAATTAGAAAAAATGAGACAAAAATAAAAATAATTTAAAAAATAAATAAAATAAATGAAAAAAGAAAAATTTAGAATACAATTATTCTAAATTACCGTCAACAACACCGAGCTTTTCCTGGTCTTCATCATAGGAGGAACCTATCAATTCGCCAGTTTCCTTATCATATTGGCGGAATCCACCATCTTTATAAGTTACTTCACGGTACTCTCCACCATCATTTTGACCATTGTACTCGATTGCTTCACTTATGATATCACTACCGCTACCACTGTCTGAAGAACCGCTGGAACTATCTGAAGTTGTTACTTGATCTACTTTATCAGCAACTTTATTGAAGGTGCCATAGTCACCACCATCAGCAACATCTGCAATGTCATGCATAAAAACAAATGCAAAAGCACCGCCGAC
Organism: Methanobrevibacter sp.; assembly: GCA_030539935.1. GTDB lineage: Archaea > Methanobacteriota > Methanobacteria > Methanobacteriales > Methanobacteriaceae > Methanobrevibacter. Next base: position 1,535 of record JAUNXF010000031.1, on the reverse strand, counting down.
TAAAAGTACAGCTACAACAGCTATTAAAATTAAAACAGAGCTTTTCATTATTTCACCTCTTTTAATCTTTCATTTATTTTATTTGATGTGATTATTAAAATACTTTTCCATTAAACAAAAAAAGATTTTGAAGATAGGATCCTTGAAAAATAAGAGAAAAAATAGTTAAATTTAGAATTATCTTAAATATGATTCAAAAAACAATTAAATGGAATTAGAAATATCTTTTAAATCATTTAAAAGTTCAATTAAGTGTTCTTTCTTAATATGGTTCATTAAGATAATCCTAATTGCTTTTGGATAAGATGAACATGAAACCTTCCAATTTCTCTCTTCAAGCAACTTGGCCAATTCTTCAGTTTCCAAATCAGGATGATTGAAAGCAACTATATTCAATTTAGGCTCAACGATTAACTCAAAACCCAACTCTTTAAGACTCTTCGCTAAAAAATCAGTTTTATCCAATGCCTCTATGGCGTTATTGGCATAACCTTCCTTTCCCAAATAATTCATAACTGCATATGTGGCAGCAGAGGCAGCTCCTAAACGAGTGCCAACAATTGTAGATTGGTTTTTGATGGTCAAATAAGGAGAGTCAACAGACATGGCATCCAAATAGGATTGGTCCCTAAATAGAATTCCTCCTGAAGGAATTGGTGAAAGCCCCATTTTATGAGGGTCTACCGTGATGGATTTTACCCCTTCAAGTGAAAAGTCAAAGTTTGGTAAATCATATCCCCTTTCCTTTAGGAATGGAATTGAAAATCCTCCGAATGCAGCATCAACATGAAGGTGAACATCATTTTGAATAGCTATTTCAGATAAGTCTTCAATAGGGTCAATCATGCCTAATTCTGTAGTTCCTGCAATACCGACAATTGCCACAGTATTTTCAGTGATATTTTCTTCAACACATTCTGGATTGATACGGTAATTATCATCCAAGTCAACACGAATCAGATTCAGATTAAGCATATCCGCTGCTTTCTTAAAAGAGAAATGGGCAGATTTAGGAACTATAAGTTCACCATCTTCAATCCCCTTACTGTCTCTTGCCATATTTCTTGCAGATCTTATCGCCATGATATTCGCTTCGGTACCGCCAGTAACCATATGACCTACAGGATTCTCAATGGATAAAAAAGAGCCGATCATTTTTATAACTGTATCCTCAATTAATTTTGTTCCTTTAAAAAGGCCAGGATCTCCTAAATTTGAATCTACAAATTTAAAAAAAGCTTCTTTTGCAATAGGATGTGCTTCAGTACACATAGAACCTAAAATCCTGCCATCAGAATATTTGCAATCCATTGCTTGAAATTTATCCAATTCATTAAAGATTTCATCTTGAGACATTGGTTTTTCATTCATAAAAATTACCTTTACTTAAAATAAAATTATTATTTTTTTAATATTATCAAAATCCAATCAAATAAGTATTTCACTTTTTAATACTATCAAAATTCCAGCTTAAATAGTTTAAGTAAGAGAATGAGAATAAGTTAAAAAATTAAAATAATATTAAAAAAATAATA
>JAUNXF010000103.1 GCA_030539935.1 Methanobrevibacter sp. | reverse complement strand
TGAAAAAATAGAATCAAAAAAATAAAAAAAGAAAAGAATTATTTAGATTGAGCAGCTTCAGCCGCTTTTAATTCTTTTTTGGATCTCCTTACAAGATCTCTTAAAGCGTTTGAAACATTTGGAGGTACGGAACCTTCCTCTTTGTTCAAGATCACTTCAGAAATAATGTTAGAAAGAACAAATATTGCATGTTTGTGCTCCGCTTTTGTTCTGTGAATGTGATGAGGACTAATATTCAATGCAAGGTAATCCTCACAGAACTCATGAGCGGAATTATCAGTGTCCAAATATTTTAAAACATATACTAAAAATTGATGTAATTGAATCATTTCATCCTTATACATATAATACCTTTCCTATATTTTAAAATTTGTAAAAATAAATATAAGCAAACTTAAATTAAATAATTAATTTAAATTCCATAAACACCAACAAAAGCAAATAAAACAACAATCCATTTCCATCAGATACCAAGAAATTTATATCCCTTTAAAGATTTAAACACTAGCAACAAAATCCTTATATAAATCTCAAGATGAAAACTAAATTTCAAATTTATTTATTTTTGTTAATAGTATTTTAAACACAATTATATTTAAAATTTATGTTTAAGTATATAAATTTTTATATTTAATTCTTTGTATCAAACCAAATATAAATCTTTTTGTCAAATCAGATTTTTACTAAAAAGTTTTTCTTAAAAATAGATTCTTTATCAAGAAATGAATATAAAAAATAGACAATATGATAATTACTTAACTTATTTAATAAAAAAATTTAAACAGTTAGAATATTGAAAAATGCTAAAGATCAGCGTAATTTATTGCCATTATTAACAATGTATATAAAATATAAAAAATATATTTAATAATGTTATAAATTATGCAATAAAATCAATATAAAAAATATTGGACTTTAAAGACAATATGATAATCATTGAATGCATAAAACAATGACTGAAAAATAATTAAAATTTAATTTAGTTTAAGTTTTTTAGTTATTTTTAAATTTATTTTTATTTGTAAAGAGTGGTAGAATGGAAATTCTGAAATATGATAAGGAAACTGTAGATGATTTGATTAAGAGATCACAGGCAGACATTAATGAAATATTAAATATAGTTTCAGACATTTTAAAGGACGTGAAGGAAAATAAGGATGAAGCTGTAAAAAGATATACTGCTAAGTTTGATAAGGCACAACTAGACCATCTGCAAGTTTCTGAAGATGAAATCAAAGAGGCTTATGATAATTTAGATAAGAATCTCATTGAAGCACTTAAAAGAGCATCTTTAAATATTGAAAAGTTCCATAAGGCCCAAATTCCACAGGAATGGTTTATGGAAGTCAACACCGGAATTACTGCCGGGCAGATTATCAGGCCAATCAATCGTGTTGGCTGTTATATTCCAGGGGGAAGGGCCGCTTATCCTTCATCCATCCTAATGGAAGTTATTCCCGCTAAGATAGCTGGAGTCGAAAAGATTGTTTGCTGCACCCCTCCAGGAGCTGATGGCAAAATTATGGATGCTATTTTAGTTGCCGCAGATTTGGCTGGGGCTGATGAAATCTACAAATGTGGTGGAGCTCAAGCTATTGCTGCAATGGCTTATGGAACTGAATCAATTGAAAAGGTTGAAAAGATTGTTGGCCCTGGAAACGTATTCGTTACAGGAGCTAAGAAATTGGTTTATGGTGATGTTGATATTGAATTCCCTGCAGGACCATCTGAAGTCTTGATCCTATGCGACAAAACTGCAGTTCCTGAATATCTTGCTCATGACTTCTTATCTCAAGCGGAGCATGATCCAAATGCATCATGCTTCCTAGTGACTGATGATGAGGAAATTGCAAACAAATCAAAGGATTTGATTGAAAAGTTCGCAAAAGAAGCAAACAGACGCGAGATTATCGAAGAATCATTAGAAAAGCATGGACATATCATCCTTTGTGAAAACATGGAAGATGCCATTGACTTTACAAATACATATGCACCTGAACACTTGATAATTACTACAGAAAATGATAAGGACGTGCTTGATAAAATTAAGAATGCAGGTTCCATTTTCTTAGGAAAATATTCTCCAGTGGCTGCAGGTGATTACGGATCTGGAACCAATCATGTCCTGCCGACAAGCGGCGGTGCCAAAATGTATTCAGGTCTTTCAACTGAATCATTCCTTAAAAAGCCTACAGTTCAGACAATTACAAAAGAGGGAATTGAGGAACTTGCTAAAACAGTTATTCCAATAGCTGAATACGAAGGATTCCATGCACATGCAAATTCAGTGCGGGTAAGATTAGGTAAAAAGGATGACTGAAGTGAAATGAATGAAAACTAAATTTAAATAAATTAAAAATAAAAATAAATTTATAATTATTGTTTAGAGAAGTAAGTTATTGAATAATTTAATTTAACAATAAACAAATACTATTAATATAATCGAGGCGATAACGTGGATTATTTATTAGGCGATTTAAGAAGAACCCATTATTCCAAAGACGTAAACCCAGAAATCAGTGGGGAAGAAGTCCTCATCATGGGTTGGGTACATGAAATAAGAGATTTAGGCGGAATCATCTTTGTTATCTTAAGAGACAGAGATGGATTGGTGCAAGTGACTGCACCAAGCAAGAAAGTTGATGCATCCATTTTAGATGACTTGAGAGCACTCAGAAAAGAATCTGTTGTTGCAATCAAAGGTACTGTACAGGATGCAGGAAAAGCACCGAATGGCGTTGAAATAATTCCAGCTGAAGTGATTGTCTTAAACCCAGCCAAACAACCATTACCAATGGACCCTACTGAAAAGGTTAAAGCTGAAATTGACACAAGACTAAACTCAAGATTCTTGGATTTGAGAAAAGCGAATGTCAGTTCAATCTTTAAGATTAAAGCAAACATGTTTAAGACTGTCCGTGACTATTTCTACGAACAGGGCATGATTGAAATCAACACCCCTAAGCTTGTAGCTTCCGCAACTGAAGGAGGAACTGAGCTTTTCCCAATTACCTACTTTGAAAAGGAGGCTTTCCTCGGCCAATCCCCTCAATTGTACAAGCAAATGATGATGGGTGCAGGATTTGATAAGGTATTTGAAATAGGACAAATCTTCAGGGCTGAAGAGCACGATACCTTAAGACACTTGAATGAAGCGGTTTCCATCGACTGTGAAATCTCCTTTGCAGATGACAAGGATGTTATGAACGTATTGGATGGCATGATCACCGCAGTGCTCAAGTCAACTAAAGAAAACTGTGCAAAAGAATTGGAAATCTTGGAATATGATTTAAGTGCAATTCCTGAAGGTCCATTCCCTGAAGTGAAATACGATGATGCAGTAGACATTATCAACTCTAAGGGAATCGATATGGAATGGGGAGAAGACTTATCCAGAGAAGCTGAAAAAGCTTTAGGAGACACTCAAGAAGGATTCTACTTCTTAACCGATTGGCCAACAGCTATCAAGCCATTCTATGCCATGCCTTATGAAGACACTCCAGAAATCAGCCATGCCTTTGACTTAATGTACAAAAACCTGGAAATCTCATCAGGTTCCACAAGGGTCCACCAATACGACCTTTTGGTAAAGCAAATGGTTGAAAGGGACTTGAACCCAGATGGATTCGGCAGCTACCTAAAGGCATTCGAATATGGTATGGCCCCTCACGCAGGTTGGGGTGTAGGTGCTGACAGATTAGCTATGGTTTTAACCGGTGTTGAAAACATCAGAGAAACTGTTCTCTTCCCAAGAGACAGACACAGATTAACTCCATAACTTAATAAATACAATCAAAAAACATCATAAATAAGGAATTTCCTTATTTATTTTTTTTTATTTAACTTAAATATTGATGAACTTTCTTAAACTTATTTTACTATTTTTACAAATCCATTTAAAAATAATTTTTCAAAATATCAGATTCAAGGTAATAATATGCAGGAATACAAAGTGGCAATTATAGGAGGAGGGCCGGCAGGCATGATGGCTGCAATCAAAGCAGCACAGGAATTAGGCCCAAAAAGTGTATGCATCATAGAAAAGAATGATGCCTTAGGCAAAAAGCTTCTTATGACAGGAGGAGGCCGTTGCAATATATGCAACAACACCCCAATCCATGACCAATTGGATTACTACAATAAAAATAAGAACTTCCTGAAACATGCGCTATACACTTTGCCTCAAGACAAACTGCTTGCCATTTTTGAAAAAAAGGACCTTGAATTTCATCAAGAGGACAATAAAAGGGTTTTTCCAGACAGTGAAGATGCCCATGACGTCTTAGATGTTTTAATAGAATATCTTGAAGAATTGGAAGTGGAGATATATCTTGATTGTCCAATCAATGCGAATGATATAGAACATGAATTAAATGAAAAGATGGAGCCAGTATTTGAAATAGAAAATGACAAACTGTCATTAAACGCATCAAAAATTATAGTATCTACTGGAGGCGTTACATACCCTAATACAGGTTCAACTGGAGATGGGTATAGGATAGCATCCAAAATGAATCATACCATAACCGACATTAAACCTGGGCTCGTTTCATTCAATGTTGATGACTTTTTGCTTAGAAGCCTAAGCGGACTTAGTTTGAATGATGTGGAAATTTCATTTAAGGACAAAAAGAAAAAGGTGTCCGTTAGAGGGGATATCCTGATTAGCCATTTTGGCTTAACCGGACCTGCAGTAATTGATTTAAGCAATAGATTAATTGAAAAGTCAAAATTTACAATTTTAGATGAAAACTTGAATATGAAGGATGATGAAAGTCTGGAAAATCTTGAATTGCTTACAAATAGGATCACCATTGACTTCACACCTGACTTAACCGAAGAGGAGATTAAGGACCAAATCACAAAGGACACTCCAAACAACGGAACCCAAAAGATAAAGAATTATATGAAGAAGTTCCTGCCAACAAACTTCATCGATTACTTCCTGATGAAACTAAACATCAGCCCAAATAAGACAATGGCAAACATCACTAAGAAAGATAAGAATATATTGTCTGAAAACCTTAAAAGACACCCAATAGAGATTGAATCCCTTGAGATTGATATTGCAAAGGTAACTATTGGAGGAGTCAAATCAAAAGAGATAGATTCCAAAACACTTCAATCCAGATTTGTTGAAGGATTGTATTTTGCAGGAGAATTGCTTGAAGTAGCTGGGCCAACTGGAGGATACAATTTACAGATAGCATTTTCAACTGGCTATTTAGCAGGGCAAGAAGCTGCCAATAGCTTAAAATAAATAATTTAAAT
>JAUNXF010000030.1 GCA_030539935.1 Methanobrevibacter sp. | reverse complement strand
TAAAAAATAGAAAAAAGCAATCCTAAAAAATAGAAAAAAAAGAAAAATAAAGCATAAGAAAATCTTATGCCTAAAACTAAAATCAATTGAAAACTAAGCATCAATTATTGTCTTAAAAAAGATTCAACAATCATTGAGTTTCAATTTCATAAATCAATTTTAGTAAATCTGATTGAGTTACAATTCCTATAATTTGATCTTCATCATCAACTACAGGGTAACCATTATAACCAGTTTCCAACATTGCATCAGCAAGCTGTGGAATTGATGCATATTGTGAGATTGTTTCCACATTAGTGGACATGTAATCTCCTGCAATCAACTCCTTAATCTGAGAAGCTTGATACTTGTCGGGAGTGTGTTTCCTAAATGAAACAAATGCTTTTGCAATGTCTTTTGAAGTGATAATTCCTGCAAGCTCATTGTCTTCAGTGAGTAATAAACGTCCGACACCTGAGTCCATTATAACTTTTCTTGCATGAACTAAACGATCATCTGCAGATATTGAAATAATATCTGTTGTCATAATATCCTTAACTGAAATCTTTTCATATGCTTTAGCTTTGCATAAATATATGAAATCAGATTTAGTTACGATTCCAACCATTTCACCATCAGATAAAACTGGAATGGCACCAATATTCTTGTCAATCAAGATTTTTGCCACTTCAGTCACATCATCATCCTCATCTACTGTGATCAAGTCTTTGACCATTACAGTGGATACGTGGAAATGTGAAGGAGCCATATTACCATATTTAGCGGAGCCTAACTTATTAGCTATATCTTTTTCTGAGATAATTCCGACTAAAACTTTTTTATTTTCATTGGTACTAGTGACTGGTATTCTTGATAAGTTATCCTTATACATCATCCTTAGACAATCACATATGTTTAAATTCTTATCAATAGATACCACATTTTCAGACATTATATTTTTGATTTTCATAATAACACCAACGATAAAATACAATGAAATAGCTATTAGAATTAAATCTTATAGCGTATCTAATCAAAGATATAAACCATTAACCTACCAATAGCTATCTCTTAAAGTTCAACAATAGCTACCTGATGAAAATTATTAAATATTATTAAAAAGGATCAATTAAAATTAATCCCTATTTTCATCTATGTAAAAGATTAAATTATTAATCTTATTCTTAAAATTAAGCCTAAAAGACTTAAAGTTTAAGTACAGTATTTAAAATATCTCTTTCAGTGACGATTCCAACTAGCTCATCATCATCAACTACTGGAACACCACCAATGTTCTTTTCAGCTAATAAACCACATAAATCTCCTAATCTAACATTAGATTCGGTTACTAATATATTTGGTTTAATGATTTCAGAAATTTTTCTTTTTAAAACATCTAAACCACTATTAGAGGTCATAGAAGCAAACATTTCTTTATCACCAAAGAATCTTAAGATATCAGTTGAAGTTACAATTCCTATTAATTTGCCTTCTTCAACTACAGGAATTCTTCTTAAGTTATTTCTTACCATAATTTTGGAACAGCTTTCAATAGGAGTTCCAGGAGTGGTAGTAATAACATCTTTAATCATGATATCACCTACAGTTTCAGTTGTTAATGAACCTGCAAGTGCTAATGCGAAATCTCTTTCAGTGACTATTCCCACTAATTTATCTTCTTTATCTACAATAGGTAATGATCCAATGCCTTTTTCGAGCATTAAATCTACACTTTCTCTAATAGAATATTTAGGAGTAATAGAAACAGCTTCTCTTGTCATGATTTCCTTAACGGAATCATTGATAGCTGCCAAGAAGTTGTCATCATGTTTCTTTTCTATTATGTCAAATTTGCTTCCTCCACCAAGGAAGTCAAGAATATCCATAGCAGTTACAATACCCAAAAGTTTATTTGAGCCAGGATGGGTTACTGGTAATCTTCTGAATCCATGTTCAATCATCATTTCAGCAGCTTCTTTAATGGTCTTGGTTGGAGGAATGCTAATAACTTCCTTTTTAGCGAGAGTCATGATTTCTCCTTCATAATCAGCCACTTTTGTTCCATGTTCAACAGAACCACGATTCATAGATTTTCTCAAGTTTTTAGTGTTTTTGTCTTTCATATCGACACCTCCGGTTTAATAATTCTTCCAGGTCTAAATTACAAATCATATCATAACAATCAAGTTATAGAACTCTGGGAAATACCATTAACCAGATGACAAATTTTCAATAATTTTAAAAATCATTTTAGATAATTGCTTAATGAATTTAAAAAATTTATCAAATTCACATCCAATTCAATAATATAGAAATAAAGTCTATAATTAAGCCATTACAATAATTAACGATTCATAATTTATTTTTGAAATTATGGATTGTGGGAAGTTCTGTATATCATTAATTCTATCATTTGAATCTTCCTTTGAAGAAAAATTCTTCCAGAAATTTAAATTAAAAATTTAAAAAAATGACATAGAACTAACTACAATATTAGATAGGTTTTGATAGTTAATATTATTATCGATTTATTTTTGAAATACCTAAAAATTTTATTAAAAATTATTATTTTTTTGTGAGAAAATTGATAAAAAATAATAAAAATTTTAATATAAAAAATCATATAATAAAGATATATAAAGAATAAAAAATTAATTCTTATTAAATTATCAAATAGAATAGTTGATTAAAATGGATAAAATTAAAAAAACTGTAAGAACAAGAGATTTTATTATAAGTACAGATGGATTATTATTTGCTTCAACCAATTATATTCACCCTGAAGATAGGATCATTTGCTTTTTAAGATACATTCCAGATGAAAACGGAGACAGAGAGAAGGATGGAATCAGATATTCCAAAGTGGGATCTGAAGAGGCTTATGCATATCTAAGGGAAAACCATCCGGATTACCTATACTTCTGTGACGTGACAAACGTTGAAATGATGGGAGTTCCTATTGATAAGGTTGAAAGAATAATAAAGCCTGAAGAAAGATTAAAAGGTCTCAGGGAAACCTACTACAAAACAATCAATGAAAAGGTGGCAAATGGAGAGGAATTGAATTACAAGGAAGAGCTCTTAAGCAAACTGTTTGATCTTTCAGACTTCTTCCATTACATTGCAGGAATCGATTACGATGACCTTGGAATCTCTGGATCAATATTGCCAGGACTTCAAAAGGCAGGAACATCAGACCTTGACTTTGTAGTATATGGACTTGAAAACCATAGAAATGCAATCAAGGCATACAAAGATAATAAGGACAAGCCTGTTTTCATAGAAGAATTAGGAAAATCCATCACATTAAACAGAATCAATGATGACTTCTGGGACTTTGTATATGATAAGAGAATCAAGGACGACTCCCTAACAAAAGAAGAGTTCGCTTGGTATGAAGAAAGAAAAAGCAACAGGGGACTAATCAGAGAAACCCTATTCGACATCTTGGCAACCAGAAACTATGATGAGATTAAGGGAACCTGGGGAGATACAGTATACGAACCTGAAGGATTTGCGAAAGTCAACTGCACAATAAAGAGCGCACTTGGAGCATTTGACAATCCTGCAGTATATACAATAGAAGATGTTGAAATCCTTGAAGGACCTGACATTGAAATAGCTGAGCTCGCTTCACTAACACACACCTATGCTGGAGAAGTAGTGGATGGAGAGGAAGTAGTGGCAAGAGGAAAAATAGAAAAGGTCTTGAAAAATGGAGAGTTTGAGAAATACAGAATCTTGGTAGGCACTACTAGAGAATCTCTAAATGAATATATCAAACTTAGAGAAAGTCCTGTATAGAATAAAATTAAATTAAGAGAAAGTCCAGTATAAACTGGAAACTCCTCACTTTTTTCTTTTTTTCACTATTTTTAATCATTTTCAACTTTAACTTTTTTTACTTTTTTTAATATTTTACTATTTTAATTTCCTTCTATCTAGATTTACTTTAAACAAAATTTCTAATTTTAACAACCCCCACCTAATTTTAAAAATTTAATCAATTAAAATCATCGAACATATGAAAAACATGATTTTAATTAATCGTTTTATTAAGAAAAATATATTAAAAATTTTAGTGAAAAATCAGCAAAAATATTTTTCATAAAATCACTGAATATTCCAGAATGAAATCAATTTATCAAAGTAATTATAAAATTAATATAAATCAATAAAATTCAAAAAAAACTGATAAATTATAATTAAATAAGAAAATAAAATCATTTAAACAAATTATAATCAAAATTAACTGCATACTATTTATTATATGAGAAATAAAGAATAATTTACCTAAAAAAATTAGAAAAATTTTTGAAAATTTTAGGATAATAATAGAATGGAGTTAAAAAATGATAAGCGTGTCAACAATCAGAAGCTATATGTTTTGTCCTTTGAAATTGTATTTCGAAAGCAATATTGATGAAAGCGGCAAAGATGATTATTTCGTCTCAAAAACATTGAAAGATCTTAGAATGGATATGCAGGACCTTCTTCACAAAAACCTACGACATGTCAAAAAGGATATGGATGAAAAGGAAATTGAAAAAAGACTTGCATTGGGAATCAATAATCAAATAAAAACTACTTTTGAAATCATAGAAGAGATGAATGAAAACAAGAGAAAGAAAGAAAAAGAAGAGGAAGAAGAAAATAAAGGGAAATCAAACAATAATCTGAAAAACGATAAGGAAATAGAATTTATTGATGATGAAACAAAAGAGGATAAATTAAAGGAAGAGGCTAACGAAGAGGAAAAATTGGAAGAGCTGCAAAGGGAGATTATCCATGAAATAAACTTAAACCTAAAAATACTTTCCCTTAAAGTGGCACATGCCATGAAAGCACTTGACAAAAATGGAGATGAGATACAGGGACTATTCTTCCCAAGCTGCATGTACAACTATCTGATAAGAGATTTAGGCCTTGATTTGATTGGGGTAATCGATAAGATTGAAGTGGAAAAGGGAAATTACTTCCCAATATCCCTAAAGTCATCAAATCCTCCAATAAGAGGGGTTTGGGACGGAGACCTAATGGAAGTTATTGCAAATGGACTCCTCATAGAACAGGAATTCAACACATACACTACAGTGGGATATGTTGATTACTTAAAAATAGCTGAACGCAGACCTGTCATTATAGACACTGATGCAAGAAAAAGCTTCTTTAAGGTCTTGACCCATATCAACAAGATTGTTGATGATGGGGAAATACCAAATGTCAAAACCAATCTAAAAAAGTGTAAAGGCTGCGAATACAAGGAGCTTTGTGACAATAACTAAAAAAGAAAAGAAATATAGATAAAATAAAAGATTAAATTAAATTAGAACCGGGAAAAACGGCACAATCAAATAAACTGCAATCAAGACAATCACAGTTAGGATGACAATAGCTCCAAGAGGTACCTTTTTCCATGCGAGCCCTCCTGCAATTATGGCTCCTATGAGTCCTATGTACCATAACTCAGGGTCTACAGTAAGCACTCCCGGACAAATCAATGCGGCAAGCGCAGTGTATGGAATCAGATTCAGGAACTTCTCGAATTTTGGAGAGAAATCCAATCTTTCCATAAAGATAGCTGGAATTACCCTTGGAATAAAGGTAACAAGTGCACAAAGAATAATGAGTAAAGTAATATTCATCATTGCACCTCCTCATTACTGCTATTCACTCTGCAATGGTCATCACTTGTCTTATAGGCATCCCCTAAAACTGTATCATCATCGACTATATACATTCCAATGAGAGCGCCTAAAAGAATAGCTAGGATCAATGACCAATTTCCAATGAAAAACTGCAATACAACATTTAAAATAGCTGTTATTACAACTAAAATAGCCAATTCCTTACTTTCCTTAACTGCAGGAACCAATAGTGCTACAAATAGGGCATATAAAGAAATATTGAAACTATTTGCAACAATTATAGGAAGCACATTCAAGACTATGACGCCAATGATTGCACCAAAAATCCAAGATAGCCATGCAATTCCTGCAAGACCTATATAAGTCCATATTGAAGACTCTTCCATTAGCATGAACATTGCAAACGCTTCATCAACAGCAAGGTGTGATGAAGGTATTCTCACAGCAAGGGAAGCATCATCAACCTTGTTGTAAATGCAAGTGTTCATTACAAAATATCTAAAATTAAGTACAAATGAAGTCAAAACGATATTGAAAAGAGTGGCACCTTGAGCCAACATGGTAGCTATCATGATTTGTCCGGCACCTGCATAAATAAGCACAGACATTGAAACTGTCTCAAATGGAGAGAGCCCTGCTTTAATAGCTAAAGCAGCATATCCAATTCCCATTGGAATATATCCGAATGTGATTGGAACACCTAACTTTAAACCATGAACAAACTTTTCCTTTCTAGTAATTTAAAACAACTCCAAAAATAGATAAAAAATCATTAATAAAAATAGATAGTGAGATGAAAATAAAAAAATTAGAATTTATTGTTTTTTGCTAATCTTTTTACATCAAAGACAGCAGTGCTTGCAACTGCCATAACAGCCATTACTCCTGCTTGAATAGGATCGGTTACAATCAAGTCCGCCTCTTTTGTAACGCTTCCAGGCATGTTTAAGGTGATGACAATCATGTCCTCATGCTGCTCTTTCAGCTTTCTGACTGTTTCAGTTATCTTTCCTCCCATCAATGAACCTGCAAGGACAAGGGCACCTACACGAGGCAATCTGTTTACAGCATCTACAGCTTCAGCAATATTCTCTTCACCAACCAATGGAATAGTGTCAACACTTATGCGCTCTCCACGTATATTATGCCTATCCGCTTCTGTAATCGCTCCAACTGCAACTTGAGATACTTGAGCTCCGCCACCAAAAATAAGAATCCTTTTACCGAAAATGTCATTCAATGAGCCGTGAATTTCAATATCAAAAATAAAATCCTTAGATTCCAAGTCTTCTATAAGCTCATCAAGCTCATCCACATTTTCAAGTTCCAAATTCAATGTTCCAACATCATCCTTTACATAAAGGTGAACATATGAAATATTCACTCCATGCTCTGAAAGAATATCTGTTATCTCATCAAGAACTCCTTTCTCTTCTTTAGTTGTAAGTGTTAAAGAAATACTGTTCATAATATTACCTAAAAATAATTTAATGCTTTAAGTACTTAAACTATTGCCTAATTACTAACTGCCAATTCAAATTTCAAAAAATAATAAAAAGATTAATTGAAGATAAAAACTTGAAAAAATATTTTTTATGAGGAAAAATTATATATACATTTATCTCCAATTAATCTAATTTTGCTTTTAGCGCATCCAATTCAGCATGCGCTTTTTTATATAAACTTAAATAATTGTCATGCTCGCTGACAGGAATGACCTTAAGACCTAATTTTTCATATTCCTCAATATAAGACCCGTCAAATACTGGAATCTCAAACTTGATTTCGTCTGGAGTTTCATTTACAATGATCAAATCCCTATAAGGGAAATCATATTCTACAATATATCCTCCAAGACTCATCATATGGTAAGGTCTGATTACAAATTTCATACAAAATCACCACGATTAAATTTCAGTAAAAATTTAAGCTTGAAAATTTCTTATCCTCTAGAATAATGCAATTACCATAGCCAATACTCCAAGTGCAGAACTAGTCAGTATAGTAGGGTATAGCTGCCTATTGGTAAATATTGGGGAGAATGCACTGACAATTGCCATAATGACCGGCAACAATATGGATACGATAATGCATACAATGAACTTAAGTGAGAATAGCTCAGGAGCAACCCCTAAGAACAATACACAGTACATTAATCCTAAAGTAAATATCAGGAACCCTCTGGTTAGATAAACAAATGTTCTGTATTTGGAAGCAAGTTCCATATATGGTCCTTCAATCACATCTGACTTTGCCTTAATATATGAAAACGGATATTCGTTCAATAGAATCATATATCCAATGAAGAAGACTACAGTTCCGATAATTCCTGCTAAAGTGAATAGGAATGGCCCGTTAGCTTGCTGATAAGCAACGATATCCGCCAAGAATATGCTTTTAGATAAGGCTGCAGGAATGAATAAAGCCAAATACAATGGGAATGAACCAAATATAATCATCCTAAGGGACCTGTTTGAACTGATGTCCTCTATAGATGATACAAGTAAATCTGGTCTTTTAGCACCTTTTGCATGATCTGGGAACCTTAAGTTAATGCTCATTACAGACTTAGATAAAGAACCCATTAAAACATAAGCAATTTCCTCTACTTTTAAAAATCCAACAATAGCTATTAAGCTAGCAAAGGCCATGAATTGATAGTTTTCAGGCATCAATGCTAGAAATACTGCGAGTACTGCAATAAAACAAAGAATAGGCATTGCCTTATATAGTCCTGGTGCAGGAGAATTAGGTTTGATGTTCTCCTTAAACAGGAATTTGACTGATGCCCACAATCCTGGACTTGTAACAGGTGGCCCGATTCTTTGCTGAATCCTTGCTTGAACATATTTCCTTTCAATTCCAGGAATTAAAACACCTATGAACAATGCTATGATAAGTGTTAGAATAACCTCTAAAATTGAAATAAGTGATATTTCATAAGCCATTTTTCTTTCCTCATAAAATTTTTAATTAATGTGTAAACATAATAATTGAAATGATAAATTCTTTTCATCTATAAATTAAATTTGACTGGATTGATCTAATGAATATTAGATTGCAAGATTGATTTATCCAATTTATTATTTTTTGTATCATAAACTTCTATTGCCCTATCAGAACAGGTAAAGCATGGATCACATTGGACAATGCATAATTGGCCGTCAGTAATGTGATTGTCTATGCAAGCATATTGCATTGCTCCAATATTGCTCATTGAAGGGGTTCTTATAATGCAATGCCTAACCCTTCCGTCTTCAATGGAATAGGAGTGATACAATGTTCCTCTAGGAACCTCGATATAGCTTTCAATCAAGTCGGTGTCAACCATTTCCCAAGACCTGTCAGTTATTTTGCCCTCTGGCAAGTCCCTAATGGCTTGACGAATAATCTTGATGGCTTCAAATATTTCAAATACTCTCATAAGAAACTGAGCCTTTACATCACAGGTATCCTGAGTGATTATGTCATAATCAAAGTTGTCATACTCATACATGTCTGTCCTTAAGTCTCTTTTTACACCGGTAGCACGTAAGGTAGGCCCACTGCATGCCAATTTAAGAGCCTGCTCCTGTGGAATGTATCCGGTTCCTGTAATCCTTGACAAGACTATTGAATCATGAACAAATCTGTCTGCAAAGTCTGCGACATTCTTTTCTACAAGGTCCAAACCATCCAAAATCCTTTGGATTCTATTGTCATCCAATTCACATCTTGGCCTTACTCCTCCGATGATGGAGCATCCATATTGAACACGGTTTCCTCCAATCATTCCCAAAAGGTCCATGATGGTTTCCCTAATGAAGAACACCCTCATAGAGAATGTTTCATGAGCCAAGGTTTCACATCCATGTCCCAAATACAATAAGTGACTGTGCAATCTTTCAAGTTCACCGACAATTACACGAATGTATACTGCCCTATCAGGAACTTCAACACCAAGGCCCTTCTCAGCAGTCCTTACAGAATTCCAGGTATGTGAGTTTGAACAGATACCACAAATCTTTTCTGTAAGCATATTGGCTTTTTCTACTGGAAGGCCTTCCATAATACGCTCAATACCTCTGTGGTTAACACCAATTGTGATTTCCGCATCCTTAATTATTTCATCTTCTACGAAAAATCTAACCCTATAAGGTTCTAAAGCAGCAGGGTGAACTGTACCCATTTGAATCTCAGTTTCTATTATCTCCTGCTTTTTAGCCTTTTTCTCTTCCATATTATCCTCTCTTTAATACATTAATGATTAATCAGCATTTAATAAATGTGGCAAAGCTGCAACTACTCCTGCCAAAACATCTTGAGGCCTTACTGCACAACCTGGAACCTTTGCATCAACAGGTATGACATTTTCAACAGGCCCTTCAATTTCTTCTGAAGGAATGTCTCCATAACAATTCTTATAGACACCACCCATTATTGCACAGGCACCTGCTGCGACAACAAGCTTTGGATTTGGAATGGCATTGTAAATGTCTTCCAATGGCTTTCTATTGTCATGGGTTACCGGACCTGTAACAACTAAAATGTCTGCTTCACGAGGGTTCCAAGTTAAAAAGACACCATATTGTTCCATATCAAATTTAGGAGATAAAACTGCATTCACAATCTCAATATCACAACCATTGCATCCACCAGTATAGACTAACATGATATGAATAGCCTTTGACCTTGAAAGTGTTTTAAGACTCATCTATTCACCTCCCTCATCATTAGAACTTTCATCTAAAGCAGAACCACCTTTAGAACTTTCATTTAAAGCGGCACTTCTTTTGATGTCCTTTTCATATTTCTCATTAATATTATCCTGAATTTCCTTGATCTTGGATACCTTGTCAAGAGCCACACCAACATTGCCGATATCCTCATCCTCTTGGACAATATTTTCAGACAGCAAGGACTTGTCGGACAGGTATTGTGCAATAAAGGATATCTTATCATGGGATATCTTAATAGGCTCCTCCAATAGCTCAGCAGTGTCAAGGTGAATTTCACCAACATTTCCAGGGTGGATGGTTCCCGCCTCCTCAAAGAATGAATATATCGGACAGAAATCGTGACACCAATAGCATACAACACATTTTAAAGGATCGAGCTCTGGAACTTCAGTCTTTACCCAACCTTCCTTAAGTTTTACAGGGTTTTGCAATGGCTTCATTGTAACCGCACCGGTTGGACAAACATTGGCACAACCGCCACAGCCAATGCAGGCTTCTTCATCAACCTTCTTATCAGGCTCCACTGTTCCTGTCAAGATAGCATTGCGGAGTTCCATATCAGTTACTCTATCAGCTGCAAAGAGAATTCTTTTGAAATTAGTATAAGCTCCATTAAGCATAATCTTCAATACATCTTTCATTTCCATCAAACCCCTAATTCACCCTATCAAACTCTCTTTCGAAAATAAATGATTTGGATGGGCAGATATTCATGCAAGCCCCACAGTAAATACACTTATCATCATCTACAACGAACTTGAGATTCTTATTCTTTGTTCCGAGATTCACTTCATCACTTGGAATGTCAACGGTATAAATTGCCTCCTCCGGACAGATATCCTTACATAATCCGCATTTTACACACAGGTTTTCGTCAATGTAATTGAATCCTCCAGAGATTTCATACTTGACGCTGGTTGTTTTAGGTATTGCATCCTTAGGACAGTGAATTCCACAGGTTTCACAGAGTATGCACTTTTCCAAATCTACATTAATTGCACCTTTTTTAAGTGTGATTGCATCTTCAGGACACAATTCTGCACATATTCCACAGGAAATGCAGTCGTCACTGACTTCCCCGTCCCAAGAAATGTTTTGGAAGCTTCTTGCATTCTCATTGCAGACATTGACACATTTTCCGCAAGACACACAGTATCCAAATAACTTATTGTCTTCGCTTTCTGTCAATGATGAAACTGGACAGTCATATATTGCTTCAAGACGCTTTCCCTTATTCTCATCAGTGTCCTCATCAAGTGAAGGATCGTATCTTAAAGCATTTTCATCTCTAATCAATGCAGGGCTGTCAAATGTTTCCTTACATAATCCGCAATTCAGGCAACTTACAATTGTTCCCTCAATATTTGAATATAATGAGTCATCCTTTATGCTGCGAACAATCTTAAAGTCTTTTACACTTAATGCATCGTTTATACAATTTTCCACACATGCCAAACATAATGTGCAAATGCTCTTATCGTACTCTCCATCCTTTAGAGCACCGGTAGGACATATGTCTTCACATACCTTGCATCCTACACAATATCCTTCATCCTGAATTATCACTTCTATTGCACGGGTAGGACAGTAATATGCACATCTTCCACATTTTACACATTTTTCCATATCTGTACTTACACAAATCCTATTTGCGGTCTTTCCAGACTTTACAGGAAGCCTCATGGTTTCAATCTTCTTGACTCCTGCACCAAATCCTACTGTGTTGGCGACCATTTTCAATGAATTAAGCAAGACTTTCTGCTTGTCAAGCACCAAATTGTCTGTATCCACTCTTGCATTTCTAGTACAGACATCTTCACAAACTCCACAACGTGAACAGATACCTTTAACAATCCCATTGTCAATATGAATGCTTTCTATAGGGCAAGTGAATTCACAAACGCCACAACCATTACATTTTGCCCTATCCACCACATATCCACCATATTTGTTTTTGAATATCGCATGATTTGGACAAGCTTCGAAGCAAGCACCACAACACATACAGCTAAAAGCATTGTTATCAACAAAGCGTATTGCTTCACTTGGACAATTTCTTATGCAATCTCCTTGCCCATCACACTTATTAGTTGTTAAATACATGATTCTTCTCCTTAATAATAAGTAAGACCAAAACCTAATGGTCTCCTTTCGCTCGTCCTCCCAGTAATGCACTGCCAATGAAAACGCCAAAAATTGTAGCCAAGAATACAGTGGCTATAGGCAAATCCTGATAAACGGCAAATTGGCCTATGTCATAAGCCATTAAAAAGCCTCCAACAATAAGGGCAACAATTGCACTGGCAGTAAACTTAAAGCTATTCTCCTCATTTAAATGGAGTCTTGTGCCTACTATAAATCCAAAAATCAAGGCAATTATGACTGGCCCAATAACAATATTAGCGAGACTCATTCCTCTTCCTCCGCTAATTTCTTAAATTGGGAAAATGCAATTACAACTGCACTTAAACCAACAAAAACCTTTAATCCAACTGCAATATTTAAGTAAGGGACAATTCCTGCATGGGTAACATCAGGATATGAGAATATTGCTGCAATGGCTTGAGGAACAACACCATAAAGATTTCCCCCGACATTATACAAGAATGATCCGGTCAATGCAAGACCTGCCAAACCGAGCAATACATAAGCCAATGCTCCAACAGATTCCAATGTTGCAATAAACTTGTGAGACAATTTAATAGGAGTGCCATCGACGCCATAAACTATAACACAGAATATGATGGCTCCTGCAATCATGGCTCCACCTTGGAAACCTCCACCAGGAGTGATATGTCCACCCAATATGGTCATAATCCCTGAGGCAATCATGATAATCGCTATTGGAAGAGTCATGATTTTTAATATGGGACTGCTGTCATCCTTATTCCAGTTTGGAGATTTTTTTGTAGTTTTCAATTCCTTCTCTTCCACCATCATAAATCATCTCCTTCAGCATCAATATCACCAGTTGCATTATCAGCATTAATGTTCTTATCTAAAATCTTGCCTTTGCCGAATACAAGCAATACAACAAGCACTGCAGTGACTAAAATCAAAGATTCTCCTAATGTATCAAAACCTCTCCAATCAAATACAACTAAAGTGACCATATTAGGAGCAAGCTGGGTTCCAATGGCATTGTAAACCAAGCTTATTCCTGGTTGAATCAAGTTTTTGAATCCATACAATGCATCAAACAAGGCGGATGCAAAAATGACAGTTGCCAAAGCCATCATCAAAGACCTAATACTTGTAATTTTATCAGACATACTTTAACCCCCAATAAATCACTGCAATAAGAATTCCAAGAGTTATGATAACATAGAATGTCATCTTTTCCAATGAATCTGATTGCTCAGATTTTATTTTTCCTGCAAGAGGCATATTTGTAAAGAATAAAATTGCAACCAAAATAACCACAACGATTGAAGCGATTACGCTAATGTGCCTTAGGAATAATGCTGCAAGTATTAGGGAAACAAATACCAAGAATTCAGCAGCTATTGCTCCTGAAACATTACCCATAGTTGTAGGGTCTTTGGAAAGGCTAGATTTAAGTCCTTTCATTGAATCTAAGAATCTACTGTATAAACCCATCAGATCAATCCTCCTGCAAATGGAATGAATACATCAGTCACTATATTTGGGAAAATTCCTAACACTAAACATATTATGAGCAAAACAGCTACAGAGAATACAGTGACCTTTGGAATATTATCATGAGCAAATTTCAAGTCCTTTGGTTTTGGCTGCAAGTATACTGTATGGAATGCCTTAACAAATGTAAAGAATATTACAACACTTACAATGATTGCCAAAATAGCAAGTTCTGTGTATCCTGCATCCAAAGCTGCCTGTACAAGCATCAATTTACTTTGGAATCCATTGAATGGAGGAACACCTGCTAGAGCAAAGCCGCCAAGCAGTACAATTATTGCCATTTTTGAATCTACAGCAATCAAGCCACCTAACTTTCTGGTGTCAGATGTTTTTGTAAGGTAATAGACAGTACCGAATCCAATAAACAGCAATGCAGTTATAACAATCTCATTTGCTGCCTGGAATAATGCTGCTGCAATGGAATATTGTGTGCCTATACCAAAACCTAAAGCAATGAAACCAAGTTCCCCTACAGCCAGGAATGCTATCATTCTTCTGAAGTCCACCTCCATTGCAGACATTGCAACGCTTAAAACCATTGCAAGAATAGCGAATAGGATTATGGCTGTATTGAAGTAAGGGATATATGCAAATATCTTATACATTGCAAGTCCAAATGCAAGCATGCACAATACTGAAAATCCTTGCAATATTGCAGATCCATTTGGTCTTGCTTTTGAGTAGACCGCTGACTTTATAGTGTGGAATGGTGGCAATCCTGCAGAGTATAGCCATCCAAACAACATTAGTGCAAAGCCGATTACCAAACTTGGGGAATATGGATTTACGAAATTGTTGCTTATTGCATAAATAATGTCATTAATGTTTACTGAACCGATTGTTCCAAGTATAAATCCAATACCTAATAAAAGCATTGGTCCGCCGATAGCACCTAAAATCAAGTATTTTAAAGCTATTTCATAATTGTCTCCAGTGCTTGATGCTATAATGATACCAACTTGGGTCAAGGCGGTTATTTCAAAGAAAACATACATATTGAAAATATCGTTGGAAAGCATCAATGCAGTTACAGAGGCCATGCCCATAAAGATAAGATATAAGTAAGGTCCAGACACTGCCTTTTTCTCACTAAAGTATGTAAGCACTGCCAAGAATACTACAATGCCCATAAGGAAGATGAATATTCTTTCAATATTTTCAAACACATAAACAATACCGGTGTTGTAGCTTGCAGCAAGAGTGCCTACCAAATCTGATGGAAGTGAACTTGCAAGAAGTGCAGGGTCGTGGCCACCGAAGTACTGGATGCCCACAGCAGCAAAGGCTGCAATCAAAGGAAGGGCAATAGCCACTACAAGGGATATGGCCTTAACGGTCTTATCCTTGCCTCCAAATATATTGACAATTAGAGCTGCCAATATTGGAATGACAACCATCAATGGAATTAGATAATTCATTTTTCATCCCCCATCATTTCAGATACGCTTAAGGTTCCATGTTTTCTATATAAAACCATAGCTAAAGCCAACATTACTGCTAAAGTACTTGCACCAATTACAATACTTGTAAGAACTAATGCTTGAGGTAAAGGATAAGCGGCATTTGCTGCAAACCAGTCTGCATTCATACCTGGCAAGAAGATTGGCACAACTCCGCCTGCCTTATAGCCTAGGCAGATTAGGAATAAATTAGCCCCTTCCTCAATAAAGGCAATACCGATAATTTTCTTAATCAAATTATCAATGAAAATTGCTGCAAAAAGTCCGATAATTATAAAAGCGCCAGAAGCGAATAAAGAAGCCATTTGAAGATCCATCATAATTATGCCTCCTCCCTTCTAGTTTTTAAAACAGCCAATGCTATGAATACCGGTACAATAGCTCCCTCTACAATAGCTTGAGTCAAAGCCACATCTGGAGCAAGCAAGATTTGGAATAATACTGCTACACAAAATCCTGAAATACCAGTTAAAATGGCTGCCTTAAGCAAGTCATTTTGTAAAAGTGCGATAATAGCGCTTACAACTGCAACAAAAATTACTATATATTCAATCATTGCCATCATCCCCACTTTCTTCTAAATTCTCATCAATACCTGAATCATCACTTGAATCGGAATTATCTTCTAAATTCTCATCAATACCTGAATCATCACTTAAATCCAAATCCCCTTCAGATTCTTCCCATTCAATTGGAACTCCCTCAAGGATTTCATCAATATTTGGATTAAGTACCGGATTATTAACAGTATCTTCACTATGGAAATAAGCATTAGCCAATGCATGAGCCAATAATGGAGCAAGGAATAAATAAATTAGGGCAAATAAAGGTTGTCCCAAAGCAATAAATGCAATAATTCCTGCAACATCTACAATCCCTAAAATATGAATCCTAGCATAGACCACATTATCCAAGTTTCTATCAATTTTTAAAACACCTACTACTGCAATTAGTATTAGAAGTGCAGAAATGACAAGTAAAATTGATTGAATAAGACTAATCAAACCAACATCAATACCAAACATCATTTATGCCCTCCTCATAACTGCTGCATAAGCTATTGTTCCAACAATACCCAATAAGAGCAAAGCCAGAGCAATATCTTTGAAAAATCCAATATTATGAATTGTGCCTACTGTTATAAGTAGCAAAGTAAGTGCTAAAGTAAATGAAGAAGTACCTATAAGTCCCATAGATGTAGATTTATATGTAATAATCCTCAAAGTTGCAAATGAAAATACAATCAATGCAATTATTAAAAAACACTCACAAATCAATAAAATATCCATTATCATCACATTCTATGATTATAAATTAAAACATAAACATAAACAATTGATTAAATCTAATTGCTTATCTAATTATTCTAACATTCCCTTGATATAAGGTTCAAATGGAATAATGTCCTTAACATCCCTTGGAGCAATGACTGCAACTTTTAAGACTTGATTTTCGCTGTCCAAGTCTACAGATAATGTTCCAGGAGTTAAGGTAATACTGTTAGCCAAAATGGTTTGAGATATTGGCCTTTTGAGTTCAGTATCAATATCAATCACAATAGGATCAAAACCATTTGCCTTAAATATTCTTAAGGACATGTCTATTGTGGATTTGATAATTTCTAAAATAAGAACCACTAAATAAGCAATCGCATAATAAATCCTACTTAAAAACATTAAAAT
This sequence comes from Methanobrevibacter sp., assembly GCA_030539935.1. Classification (GTDB taxonomy): domain Archaea; phylum Methanobacteriota; class Methanobacteria; order Methanobacteriales; family Methanobacteriaceae; genus Methanobrevibacter. Next base: position 81 of record JAUNXF010000030.1, on the reverse strand, counting down.
AACCCCATAATGTTTTAGATGTGCATATTTACAATAAGTCAAGAATTTCTTTAGAAATTAGTTAGAATCTCCTTAAGATTT
>JAUNXF010000102.1:1157-5353 GCA_030539935.1 Methanobrevibacter sp. | reverse complement strand
TGTAGATTCTGATTTGGATGAGATTGTTCCTATTCATGCTGAAGCTAATTTTGATGATTCTGGTATTGATGAGATTATTCCTATTCATGCAGAACTCAATGCCCAAGAGGAATATTACGAGGATGAGTATTATGAAACTGAATATGATGATGAATATTATTTAGAGGCAGTTGATGCTTCTGAAGAGGAAATGGTTTCATATGGCTCAATTTATGACTCCTCACTTTCAGATGTTGATGAGATCATTCCTATTCATGCGGAAAAAAGGTATATGGAAACTTCAAGAGATATTGCCACTGGATTTGCATATCCTAATGAGGACTATGAAGAGTTTGAAAGCGAAGAACAGAGGCTTGTTGAAGTTACAGATATTCCAGATGATGAATTGCCTGAAACCCCAGTTTCATTAAGCAGACAGGAACTATCTGAAGAGGACCAAAAATTATTCGCAAGAGTTCAAAATGAAATGGTATTTGACAGTCCTGAAGAATATGAAGCATTTAAACTTGCCCGATATAAATACTACACTGCATTATCAGATAATCTTAAAGATGATTATATCAGGTCAATGGATAAGGAGTTCTATAAAAACAGTTCTGTTAAGCGTTTAATCAAAAAAGGAGAACAGAGCGTTAAGCGTGGAAACTTGACAGCAAGTGAAGAAGATGCTTTGGTCACTAAGGAAACAGTCGAATTGATGAAAGCTCAAAATAGGGCTTATGAACCTAAGAAAACATATGCTGATGTTTACATATTGATTGGGGCATTTGCATTAGCTGTTTCTGCTGCTTACTATTTCTTTATATCTAAAATATGGTATGCTTTGATTGGTGTAGCATTAGGCATTCTTATTTTAAGCTTTGGCATTTATAAAAAATACACTTTCAATAACTATATTGCCCGTGGAAGAATCATCCGTGAAAGGTTACTTGCTCTTCCAAATGACTTTTATGTATTTTATGCGGTTCAGCCACCGCAATCCAAGGATATCATTAACCATGTGGTAGTTGGTCCAACTGGAGTGTTCACTATCCTCTCCAAAAGATATGACCCTAAGGATTATAAGAACAAAGTTAAGTCAGATAGTGAAACCGATGCTATGCTAAGCGATTCTGCTTCTATTCAAAATTATATGGATAAGAAAAATACATTGGAGCTTCAAACAGATTATAAGGATCATCAAACAAGATTTGAATTAGGCAATGAGGAAATTCATTTTGTAGACAATAGCCAAATCAAGCGTAAGGCTTTGGAGTTGAATGAGGATTTGGCCATTTTCTTGGATAGCAAAGGATTTAGTGGAATTTACATTGAGCCTCTCATTGGTTTTGTGAATGATGACTTGGCTATTTTAAATGTTATCCTTACCAATGAGGATTTGTTCATCGATGAGTTGTTCAATAAGATGATTCGCGGTCAAAAGAGAATTGATGAATTAACCGTTGCTAAGATAGCAAGATTATTATCTTATTATTCTGCAGATTGTTCTGTAGTATAATAATTTAATTTTTACTTTTTTTATTTATTCTTAAAGCAATATTCTTAATTTTTAAAGGGGAACATTTTTTTAAATAGGTTTAAAATTATTTTCATGTGATCATATGATTTCAAAGATCTTCAATTTCATCAAGGCCATTAAAAGAAAGTATTATACTTTCAGAGTTAAAAGTGTATCAAATTCATGTGGAAATGACTTGACTGTAAATAATTATTCTTATGTTACCCCTAAAACAAGTCTCGGAAATAATGTGAATTTTAATGGCATGAAGGTTCAAGGAACCGCCAATGTAGCCATTGGAGATAATTTTCACTCTGGAATTGAATGCATGATAATTACAGACAGCCATAATTATGAAGGGGAGGCCATTCCCTATGATGATACAGTCATTTCAAAGGATGTTGTCATTGAAGACAATGTATGGTTGGGGAATCGTGTAATTGTCCTTCCGGGAGTGAGGATTGGTGAAGGAGCCATAATTCAGGCAGGAAGCGTTGTGGTAAATGACATTCCAAAATATGCAATTGCCGGAGGTCATCCCGCAAAGGTCTTTTCCTCAAGAGACAAGGATCATTATGAAAAATTAAAAAAAGATGGTAAGTTTCATTGAATGATGAATACTTTTTATGAAGTTTAAATTTTCTATACTATTTTTTAACTTACTTCTTAAATTTTCTTATTATTTTTTCACTTTTTCACAAAAGTTATTTTTCACTTACTTCTTAAATTTTTATACTATTTTTTCACTTTTTCACAAAAGTTATTTTTCACTAAAAAATTTAATTCAATTAAATTGATTCCAGCTATGATTTAATTAACCAAATTTTTAAAGAATGTAATTTCTTTTCGTGTAACTGCTTTTAAAATGAAGATGATTGCAAAGTATACGATTACTCCAACAACTATGGATATCAAGACACTAATTATTCCAATAGGGTGCATCATATATACAACAATTCCCATAATGGCTGAGGCAATGACTATTTTTAAAAGCTCTTTTGTATTGAATGGCAACCTCATAGTCTTTTTGCTTGCAATGGCAGTTACGGCAAATGCCAAGATGTAACAAAGTAGTGTGGCAATGGCCGCTCCAAGTATGTTAAGGTAAGGTACAAGCAACAAGTTAAGAACTATATTGGAAATGGCAACAACTATCCATAACTTGCCAAGAATCATTGTGTTCTTTTCTAAAATGAGGATATTGTTTGTAATTCCATACATTCCCATAAATATTGCTCCGAGGCAGACAAAAGGAGTTACCATATAACCTCCAAGTGCAATTTCCGGAGTTGTAATGATATATAATAATGGTTTGGAAAGCACACTCATTCCCACTGCAGCAGGAACTGTAAGGAGAAGATAATATTTCATTGAATAGCTGAGATACTTGTCTACCTCCCCAATGTTTCCCTTTTCATAATGTTCCGGAAGAATGGCTGGCAAAAGAACTGCAAAGGGTGAAAGGAACATAAGCAGTATGCTTCCCAATGCATATCCCGGTGAGTAGCATCCTACTGCAACGGATCCTATGAGAATTCCAATGACATACTTGTCACTTGAATCTACAATCCAGCTTGAAACGTTGCTTGGAATGGTTGGCAGAGCAAATGCAAGTTGCTCCCTTAAGTTTGACCATTTTCCAAATCCAATTCCCAGATACCTGACAATCAAGAATGCCATCATAATGAATACTGCCACATAACCTGTCAGAAGACCAAGCACGACAGTTTCAATATTATATCCTGCATATGTGAGATAAATGCTTACAAACACTCCAATATAGCTTTGAAGAACCAGGAATAATGAGTATCTTTTCATTTGCTGGAATGTTCTAAAGTAGGTGATTAGCATTAGGTTCATGCATGCAAAGAATGAAATTACAGTTGTAATGTATAATACCTGCATGCTTCCATTGAATAATGCATTTGCAATTCCATTTCCAAATATTAGGAATATGATGCATATTATGAGTGTGGAAATGAATGTCAGGCTGATCATTGGATAGAATGAGTCCTTTATCTTTTCTTTGTCCTTTTCAGCAGACAGGAATCTTACCATGGTGTATGGAAGACCAAGATTTGCAATGTTTGGAACAAGTGCGATTGTAGTGTTTACCTGTGCCCACATGCCGTATTCTGCAGTGGTGAATGACTTTGTAATGATTGGAATAAAGATAAGGCTGCTTAGGGAAATCAGGATGTTTGTAAGTCCCACCAATCCTATCCTTTGTATAAATCGCACATATTCGCTCATTTAATCACTTAAAATCTTTTTAAAAATAGTTTTATCAAAGTTTTTAAAGAAATAATCTTTATTATATTCTTTAAATTCTATTTTATTATTTTCATCTTTTATAATATAATCTATTAGTTCTTCACTATTCTTAACTTTTTTTACAATATTCTTTTCAATCAGATCATCTAAATATTCCACTCCCGGAACATCTATTATGAAGGTTTTGCAGTTAAAGGCAAGCCCTTCATAGATTGCTGTTGAAAATGCGCCTATTTGGTAGTGGCTTTTTGCAAACAACTCATATAATGGAGGTTGGCTTTCATCAATGACCTTGAAATTGTTGAACTCATTTGTCGCTTTGATTAGGTATTCGTAGTTTTCTCTCCAAGTTCCATATTCTCCAGGATGCAGTTTATAGATAAATTGATAATTGTCACATTGGGGATTGTCATTTTGGGGATTG
>JAUNXF010000102.1:0-1147 GCA_030539935.1 Methanobrevibacter sp. | reverse complement strand
TCATTTTGATTGGATGCATCATTATTTTCATTATTGATATTTTGTGCAGTTTCATAAGCCAATTGGGATAAGTATTTTCCAATCACCCCTTGTGAAATGAATAGGATCTGTTTATTTTCATTGTTTTTTTCTTCAGCGATTTTCGTATATCTTTTCGAATTCTCTTCAAAGTATGGAAATCCCATTGAAAAAATCTTATTTTCTTCTATAGGGAATGGACAGGCATTTTTCCAGTAATCTCCAAAGCTTAATATTTTATCAGGGAAGTATTCAATTGGCATAATTTCATCATTGAGTTTCATTGTGTTTTCAGGATAGCTGTATCCTAAATGATATGGACTTATGGTTCCATGCTGCAATTCGATGATTTCAATATTCATTTTCTTGCAGGCTGCAACTAATGCCTTATTTTCATAGGCCACAACAAGAAAAACACATTTAGGATTTCTTTTTTGAAGAAGCTCAATGTATTTTTCATAATCATGCCTAAAATTAAGGATGTGGTCTTCCATGATTTTAAATAAGTCGATTTCAATTTTGAAAATGGATTCAAGTTCTCCTTTCACAGTATTGATCAGTTGTCTTTCCTCTTCTGTAAATGGCACTTTTCCCCGGTTCATTGTTTTATGGATAAATGAGCCTAACAGGATTCTATCATTGAATTTCACATGATTCTCTTTAATGTTTTCCTTATTTCTGAAATGTTGGTTCAGATAGGGGGATTCAATGGTTTCAAAAGTTCTTCCCATTTCATTAAGCATGTCTTTTAAAAAATAGCTGTAGATGTCCTGATATTCTCCTTGGAACATTACTTTTCTTGGGTGGTCAAATATTAAGACATCAATCTCTTCATTTCCGCTTAGCGGATTTGATAGAATGCTGTTTTTTAGAAAAGGAAGGAATGAATTTATTTTGTCAAATAATGAAAGGCTGGACTGTTGGGCAGATTCGAAGACATTTGTCTTTCTTGTTATTTCGTAATATAAGTACATTCTTATCAATTGCCAAGGATAGCAACCTTGAATCTCCTTATGATTCAGTTCATATTTCTCTTCAAGAGCCCAAATGTTTTGACAAATTTCCTTTACTGTAAAAGTCATAAAAATTCCTTTTTAATGATAATTTGTAATTTATACAATTTTATTGA
>JAUNXF010000101.1 GCA_030539935.1 Methanobrevibacter sp. | reverse complement strand
TAAGTATTAACTATTTTTATCATTTCTTATATTAAAACTTTTAGATTAAAAATATAAAAAACTTAAGAAATAATGAATATTTATTCTAAAAGAGGACTTAACGAAATTATAAAAATCCTCCAAAGAATAAAACCAAAATTGCTGCGATTGCAAATGTAACCAACCAAATAGGAACACTCCAAGACAATACTTTAGAACCATCCAATGGAGGTATTGGCAATAGGTTGAAAGCAGCAAGGAAGAAATTGATTCTAGTACCAAGGACACAGATCAAATAAACGATAGCTCCTGCCTCTGTATAAACAAAATCTCCAAGGGAACCTAATATCAGGAAGAATATCAATCCTAAAGCAATGTTTACAAGTGGTCCTGCAATGGAAATTAGCCCATTTGTTTTCTCTTCCATTCCCTGACTATAAATAACAACTGCCCCTGGAGCTGCAAATATAAATCCGAAAAAGGAACTGACTAATGCAATGATCAAGCCGGTAGGCCACAATTCATATTCTGCATAATATCCATAATGCATAGCAACAAACTTATGCCCCAATTCGTGGAAGATAAAACCTACTCCCACTCCAATCATAACTACAGGGAAAACAATCCCAATATGACTATAATCACCATTAGAGTAGAGAATAGTGAATCCTAAAGCAATTACTATAAAAGATATTATTAAATCTCTTATCTCTTTTTTTGTAAATCTAAACATAAGATAAATTATATTTTAAACTTTTATAAACTTTATGATTAAATGAAAAATTGAAAAAATTAGAAAAAGATAATGAATGAATTAATAATAATTATTCCATTCCACTAGGCCATTCATTAATAATGGCTTTAAATAAGACTATATTTGAAACAAACGCCAAAATAATTATTAGAATAATGACAAATAAGTTTCCTTGAATATGACATTCGACTCCACTTAATGCAATTAAGAATGAAATGAGATTGTTTAAAAAGTGGGCAAAAATAGGCACTAGAATATTCTTGGACTTAATATAAAGTATGGATACGCAAATACCAAATAGGATAGCCCCTAAAATTCCTCCAAAGTTATGGCAAATGCCAAATAAAATGGAACTTAATAAAATAGCCAAGGAAATATTGTTCAGTGCCTTGTTGAATCTTCTTAAAAACATTCCCCTAAATAAGATCTCCTCTATGATTGGAGACAATATGACTATGGTTAGGAAATAAAGGACTAAAATGCCAATGCTTATGGAACTGAAATCTCCAAATAGGGGAGAATCAAATGAAATTAGTGACAAAGAACTAAGATATTGCAAAACAAAGTAAATTGCAGCAACAAAGAGAATATTTGCAATGACTATGAATGAAATGTTGTAAACGCCAGCCACTTCAAATAATGAATTGAAATCATTTTTTAAGGCCATCAAGAATGAATCCTCACTTTCTCCTCTCAAATCCATTTTTTTAAATTTGTAAACAAAAAATATGAGCATGATTAGATAAATAAGAAATTTAAAAAATAGGCTTCCAAAACCAATGCTAATAATCATTGGAATTAATGTGAAAATTAAGATAAGCAGCAAGAAGAATGATAAAACCTTAATTATGGATAATCCATCCAAATAATCATTTAACCTAATCATGTTAATCTCCATTTTCTATTCAATCAAAACTTTTAAAACATTTAGTAAAATTATAAATTTTATAATATATAAGTTTAATAAGATACATAATCTATGTAAGAGGAGATTTTGATAGGAATATATCAAGGAAATCTTTATAAGAACTTGTCAAAAGAGATTTTTAGATAAAAGCATTTTATTAGGAAAGAAAGCATGAAAGACAATTACCTTCCAGAAATATTTGAAATCAGCTATAAGGATGAGTTCAATGGAACAAAATCCATTAAATTACTGAATAATGCCCTTTTAGTGAGAAACCCAAATCCAGAACTAATTGACATGACTAAGATAAGTGGAGAAAAATGGATTCGATTTTGGGAAAATCTTGAAAAGATAGGTCTTTGGGACATTAAAGAAGAGTATGTGGGATGCACTTTAGATGGAGGATTCAGTTGGAAAATAAAAATCCTCTACAAAAATAGGGAAATTAATAGCTATGGAGCCAATATGGAACCAAAAATAGTTATTGGAGATAAGATCCATTCTGTTTTAGAAGAGTTGTATAAGTCAATTGAAGAGCTGATAAGTTTAGAATAATCGTATAGAATAAGATATTAAAAACTTGAATGGATTAGAAATAATGCAAAAATAAAGAAAAATGAGAAAATAAAAAAAAGGAAAAGATAAGAATAAAAATGAATTAGAATTAGACAATTCTAATCCTAATCAAAAGAAGCGGATTCAGCCATTTCTTTCATTACGTCTAAATTGTCTCCAGCAATGACGATGACTTGGCCATTATCCAAATCTTTAATGCATAAAACGTATTTTTCATCTCCAACATCAGGAATGGAATCCACATCAACTGAAACGTTAGAATCTGAAGAAGCTTCACCACTACCGTCATTTTCAGTAACCTTTATACCATCTGCAGAAATAATAACATCTTCACCACTTGCATCGGAAACGTGGAAACTGTTGTTGGATAATGTTACAGTGCTGTTTTCAGAATCAACTATTTTTATGCCATCAGCAGCAGAAACTTGAACATCAGCATCTTCAGTTGAAACATCCACATTTGAATCAGATGAGAAAATTCCATCAACAAAGCTCCATAAGGTATCTACATCATCTCCAATATTTAGGAAATCCCAACTATTTGCATTTTGAGTTTCAATCACAAAGAATTTATCGTTTTCTTCAAGGATCTTTCCATCTTTTTCCAAATCACTAATCATGTCAGAAACAATATTTTGATTGGAAGAGGAATCCTTTAAATACATGATTGTGCTTACATCCTTGGCGTTGTCTCCATTATTTGTAAAAACAGTCATGTTCATAGCCACATCGCCAACATTTAAATTAGTGGTGGCTTCCTTAATGAAATCACTGCCGGAAGGAACCGCAATTGAAAAACTTTCATCATCAAACTGATCACTTACCAAATCACCTGCTGCACTTGCACTTGAAATTACAATTCCAATAAGGAACAGTGCAGATAAAATCCCTAAAATTTTTGAATTAATTTTCATTTTTTTTACACCTAAATCACAAAAAAGTTTTTTAATATTACAATTTTATTATAATAAGGAAAAAATCCATTTTAAAAAGTATAATTAGAAAAAGAATAGGATTATTCTAATTCTAATTACTTCTTATCACCCAATAGTTTCTAATAAATCTTTCTTATAGTTTATAATTAAGTTTATAATTCATTTTAATAATTAGAATTTAGTTTATATTTCATTTTTATAATCAAATTAAGTTTAAATTCAATCTTGAATCTAAATAGCATCTATACTCTCATTAGCATCTGATTCACCAATTGCTTCCCTATAAACAGATCCATACACTCTGCTAATTACAATGCTTACATATGGATTAATAAGCAGGGAATTAAGGATCATGTTTACTAAAGCCAAAACAAATGCAGAACCAAATATAATGCTGATACCTGTAGCAATGGCGCCGAATATGAAACTGAAGAATACTGAAACAATCATGACTGCCACAAGGGCAAACAATAAGATTCCAATGTATCTTCCCCATCCTAAGTTTTTGATTAATGCCAAGATTTCCTTAAATCTGAATGCTGCAGCCAACTCATCATTTTTAACCATATTACACAATGCCATTACTTCCATTAGAGCACAGAATATTGCAAATGCAATTGCAATAATGAAAATGAATCCGCCGATTGCATTTACGGAACTGTCAACAGCTTCATTTACAGTTAACATCAATCCAAGGAAGAATAAGATCATAGGTAAAATTGAATAAGCTATTCCTACAATGAATGAACGAATACCATTTATGAATATCCTTTTGATATCCTTAAATTCTGGAAGTTCAAATTTCTTTTCGATGCCAAATTTAATGACATCATATATGTATCCTGAAGTGAACAACATCAATGCAAGTGTTACAATCCAAGACAAGACTATTAAAGTCATATTAGTTGGAGGAACTGCTGAAATCACCCCTTGAATTGTATCCAAAGGAGCCATGTCTGACATGACCCTTATGGAATCAAAAACTGTATATTGCATGAATAATGAAACAAGACTGGAAATAAGGAATAGAATACCTAAAGTCAAAACCTTTTTTCCATCGTTAAGAGGATATTTCAATCCTTCCTTTACTACATCTGTAATACTGCTCATATGCCATCACACCTAATGAAGGTTGTATAATAATCCGCTTACCCTTGATTGTAAAATCAAGGTATAAGGACTTACAACAAATAACATTGCAAAGTAGCTTATGAATAATCCTGCAACAAATATTCCTCCTGCTGCTCCGCTAAATCCTAAAGTGCCTGTAATGATTCCGAAGAATCCAAATACAAAGAATATCAATAGGAAAACAGCTGCAGTGATTGCAAAGCTGATAATGATCAATCCAAGGTAAGCGCCTATGCTTCTTACAACACCTACTGACTTTATGATTTCAATGATTTCCTTAAAGTCAAAGGCCTTTCCAAGTGAACCGTCATAATTTGCCATGTTTGCAACACCAAACATGCTCATTATGTAGGAAAATACGATAGCCACTACAGTCACAATGGAACCGATAGCCATCAATGCAGATTCACCATATCCTCCAATTGAGCTGGAAACAATCGCAAACAATATGAAGATTATGAATGGAACAAGCAAATAGACCAAATAGGTCAGGACAACCTTTATGCCATCAACAAACATGTCAATAACATTGTCAAATTCTGGCAATGGATCATTGCCGTTTATCATACCTTCTACAGAGATTTTAGTAACTCTGTAGGAATAACCGTAAATCAAGAATATTGGAAGGAAAAGGAAACTCAAGAAGTAGGTCACTCCCAATATCAATAAAGTCTTAAAATCTTTAGCAGAATATTCTAAAGAATCCTTATAAATATCTAATATCACACTATTCATCCCCTAAACATGAGTAAAGTTTAAAATTTTTAAAATTTTTTAAATTTCATCATCACTAAATTTAAAAATGTCCTCTATACTTTGATAAGAATCAACATCTTCACCGTATGTGGCTTCGTTTAAGATTCTTGTAATTTTATATGCCAAGAGTAAAGAGGGATTATACCGTCCGTTTTCTAAGGCATTGATTGTTTGACGGGTCACGCCGACAGATTCCGCAAGGTCCTGTTGACTCATCTTAATCTCCTGCCTTAAATATCTTATAATTGTCTTCATATAATCACTTAAACATAGCCGATTAAATATAGAAATATAAAATGTAACAAATACATTCCAAATGTAAT
>JAUNXF010000029.1 GCA_030539935.1 Methanobrevibacter sp. | reverse complement strand
AATAAGATTAAAATAATGATAACTATAAGGATAAATTCACCACCATGAAATAACCAAATCATCACACCATAAAATATCGGTTTTTGGAAAAAAAACGAAAGATTTATAAACTTTAGTAACATAATATTATACGATGTGTATATAATTACATATCAATTTAATAAATTTATAATCTCCAATAAACATAATTTATTAACAATAATATTAATCTAAGAGGATATTAATTATTATCTTTTTTAAAAAAAGTCCTATATAAATTACCTTAAAACTTGATATTTATACTCAGTATAAATACCTTATTACAAATTACCTAAATACTATAAATACTTATTAATTTTAAAAAAAGATAATACAATATCCTCTTATATTATAAGCTTTTTTTGAAATTTTAAATATTCTGCTCTGAAATATTGAAAGTTAGCAAGCCCTTTTAAAAACTGAAATAATAAAAATCAGTTAGCCATTATAAAAAATTTCTAAACATAATGAAGTTAAGAAATTTATTTAATACTTAACTGAATATTAATTTTTATAATTTATTAAGCATAATAATAAAATTATTAAATATTATTAAACATTATTCAAAAATGAGAAAAAATTAGAAATCATTCGAAAAATATGAAAATATTTATTAATTAAAAAAATAAAAATAATTATAGGATTAACATCCATTGGGAAATGAATATTATTAAAAATTTTTTTAATAATTTTCATTAAAGAACATAGTAAAACGGAATTTTTATGATTTATATTGTAAAAATAAATTTTAAAAATTTTTAAAAGATTAGAAACTAACAAACAACTACTATGTTCTTTCCAATTTTTTTCTGATTTTACTATTTTTAAGATTTTTAAAATATTTACAACCTTTTAAAACAGCACTTTCCATTTTTAAAATATTTACAATCTTTTTACCGATTTACTTTTTTTAAAAAAAAAGATAAGAATTAATGAAAAATATTAAATGATTAAATATCATCAAGAATTTCTTTTGGAGCCCCAGCAACTTCCACCAAGTATTCCGCTTCAACAATATGTAGTTTGGAAGGGATTACAATGCAATGAAGAGGTCCACCAAAATCAAAATCAATTAGATCTTTAATATACCCTGCCTTTACAAGATTATCCTTAGATCCGACTCTTGCAATTCCAATAGCTAAAGTGTCCTCATTAACGAGCCCTTCATAATCAAGATTATCCTTGATTGTCATCAAATTCTCTAAGCCTTCATTTACTGTCATGTACTTTTCCTTATGAGCTTGAATATCCAATAGAACCAAAGTATGCATATCCATCTTCAAGTTCTCTTCAATAGCCATATAAGGGGATTTAGGGAAGTAATTATATTCTAAATCAGGAAATGGAATGGTAGTGACCTTACCAAACTTATATGCTTGAAGGCCGGAAATAGCTGGCGCAGAAGATAGAATGCTTGATCCGTGAATTACTTCAAAATCAATATCTTTTCTTGCACATTCAACTAGAAAATCAGAGTGTGTTGTGGCAATTAAAGGATCGCCACCGGTAATCAAAGCAACATCCATATCTTTTGCTTCCTTTAAAAAGATTGACTCTTCTTCCACTTGAGTTCTGTCAAGAACAATAATCTCCTTTCCAATAATTGATTCAATCTTTTCAAAATTAGATCCGAATAAGCGTGAAGTGAAAAATTCAGCATAAACCTTATCCACTTTTTTTAATGCTTCCACACCTTTTAAAGATATGTCCTTTTCATCGAATAATCCTAAACCAACCAAATAAAACATAAAATCACTTAAAGCATCTTAATATAATATTTTAATTAATATCCTAATATAATCAATCTAAATGTACAATCAATAACAAAATAAAGAGTTATAATTCAATAAAAAGTAAAAATAGATTAATAAAAAAAAGGGCGCTTAATAACACAGGCCCACCATAAACCTGCTCTTCACGTTAAAAAGCAACCCTTTTTACACCATACATCACCACTTTATTTTAAAAAAAAAAGCGTAGCTGTTTTATAAACAGCTAATAATATTTTATACATAACTTATATTTAAAGGTTCGTGTCATATTCGTATGATATGAAACTATTTTTCAAATTCTAATAAAGAAGATAATTGGAAGTTAAGGGATTTGCATATAATTAAAAAAAATGATATTTTGTATAATAAAATATAGAAATAAATAAAAAAAGTAAAAAATGTAAAAAAATGAAAATGAAAAACTGAAAGAAATAAAAAAAGTAAAAAACTAATCATTCATCTTTAGTAAATCCGTACACTTCTGTTTCAAAGGTTTTAGCCACTTCTGGCATCAAGCTTGCAATGTCAAGCTGTTGTGGGCATTCCTTCATGCATGCTTCACAGCCAGTGCAGTCAGAAGCAATACCCACCCCTTCCAAACAGGAATAGTTCCTATACGCATTACCAACTGCAGTGAATTCACCAACCTTTAAACCTTGAATCTTCTCATTGTTATACAAGTCAAACAATTTAGGAATCATGATATTTGAAGGACATGAACTAATGCAGTAATTACATTTTGTGCAAGGAATTGCAATATTACTATTGATAATCTCTGTAACCTCTTCAATGATCTTATGCTCTTCATCATTAAGTGGCTTGTAGTCATCCATGAAACCAATGTTTTCTTCCATTTGCTCCAAGTTGCTTGCACCAGACAATACCATAAACACTCCATCGATTCCTGCAACATAACGCAATGCCCATGAAATTGGAGGTTCATCAGGATTGTAAGCTTTCATTATTTTTTCTGCTTCTTCAGGAATGTCAACCAAGAATCCTCCTTTCAATGGTTCCATAACAATTATTGGCAACCCATACTTATGTGCAACTTCAACACATTTTCTGGATTCCACACCATCATTTTCCCAGTCAAGGTAATTGATCTGCAATTGGACAAATTCCATTTCAGGATGTTCCTTCAAGATATTGTCCAGGAATTCTGCATTTGCATGAGTTGAAAGACCTAACTTCTTGATTTTGCCTTCCTCTTTCATCTTTTTACAGAAACCAAAGGTGTCCACATATTTCCATCCAGCTTCAGAAAAGCTGCTTACATTATGAACCATATAATAATCAAAGTAATCCACACCGCAACGTTCCAATTGTTCCTTGAAAATCGGTTCCACTTGTGACTCTTCAGTGATTAAGAAAGTTGGCATCTTATCTGCAATTACAAAGGAGTCTCTTGGATAACGTTCTACAACCGCCTTTCTTAAAGCGACTTCACTTGCTCCATCATGATAAGCGTAAGCGGTATCAAAGTAATTGAAACCGTTTTCCATATAAACATCTGCCATCTTCTTAACTTGTTCAAAATCTACACTTGAGAAATCATTTTCATCAAGCTGTGGCAATCTCATCATTCCAAATCCCATATTCTTCATATTTAATCTCCTAATGTATTAATAATTCATTTATAAGTCTAATCTTTATATAACATCTGTTTATTGTATTCCTTTTCCAATTCCAATTGTCTGATTTTCCTATCGTATTGAGCTGCTTCTTCCTCTTTAAATTCAATCAAGCCACTGATAAGAATATCAATCTTCTTTTGACAATCCTTCATTGCCTTTTCCTTTTGAATCTTCAAGGATTCAATTTCATTGTCTATCTCCAAAAGCCTTAATTCACTCATGGGATAATAGCTAAATCCTAAAGCCTCATCAAGGGCATGGTCCAAAAGATCCTGCAATTTCAATCCCTTTGATTTGGCAAGATCCTTTTTCTGCTTATTTATCTTCACACTAGTTGTCTCATTAAAACAACCCATTATTATCACCTAATCAATTTGAAATCAATCTCTTCTTAACACTGTTAATATAATATATAATCTAAATTTTTATATATATAAAAGTAATGTTGATTATTAATATATATAAATGAAATGAGTTATTGAAAAGATAAGATAATCTTAAAAACAATAAAAATTAAATATTTATTCAAAAGATAAAGACCATTTAAAATAATAAAAATCCGTTGAGAAAAAACTATGGATTTAAATGAAATAACGATTGATAAAAATATAACTATAACAGATATATAGTAAAATTATCAACCAATAAATTAATTTGATTAAAGATACCATGTTAACACTAAAAATTCCTGTGCAGAATATAGAGGCAACAAGACAAATTGTACTAAATCATAAGATTATTGACTTTGACTATAAGATTAAAGTCGAAAATGGTTTCGGACATATTCCCATTAAAGAGGGAACAGATGAAGAAACACTTTCAAAAGTGATAGAAGAGTGCAAGGAAGAAATCATTAAGCAAAATGAGAATTATACAATTGAAATCATGGATTTAAGCCAAGATGATGACCTCGAAACTGTAAAGAGATTTCCAAGAAGCATAACAGAACTTCTTAAAGACAAATTAAGTGAAGAGGAAATTGAAGAGCTTAAAAAATCCTTTGACATCATTGGAGATGTTGTCATTGTAGAGATTCCAGAAGACCTTGAAGCCCATAAAAAGGAAATAGGTCAAGCAACCCTTCAATTCACTAAACGAAAAACAGTTTACATGAAAAAAAGTGCTGTTAAAGGTGTTACAAGAGTTAGAGAACTTGAACTTATCGCTGGAGAGGACAATCCAATCACAATCCATAAAGAACATGGGACAAGATTGAAATTGGATGTCAAAAACGTTTACTTCTCACCAAGACTTGCAACTGAAAGGAAAAGAGTTCAGGAAGCAACACAAGATGGGGAAGAGATACTGGACATGTTTGCAGGAATCGGTCCATTTCCAATTGTAATAGCTCATGAAAAGAATGTGAACATCACTGCAGTTGACATTAATGAATATGCAATCAAATATTTAAATGAAAATATTAAACTAAATAAGTTAGCCCCCGCTGCTCACATCACTGCAATTTGTGGTGATACAAATGAAGTTGCATTAAATGAATTGAAAGGCAAGAAATTCGATAGACTTATCATGAATCTTCCAGGATTAGCACCGGAATTTCTTGATTTGGCTGTCTCATTATGCAATGATGGTGGAGTAATTCATTACTACGAATTTTCAGATGGATTTTCACAAGGAATAGAAAGAGCACAAATAGCTTGTGAAAAGCAAAATAAAGAAGTTGAGATACTAAATACACGTAAAGTAAAATCATCAAGCCCTGGAATGTGGCATGTAGCTATTGATTGTAAAGTAACAGAAAAAAAATAAAAAAAGATTAAAAAAAATAATTAAAAAAATTATTTAAATAAAAAAATATTATTTTTGAGGAACTACAGTATAAAACACCAAATCCTCATCACCAACATTTATTATGGAGTGAGTGGATTCCTTTGGACAAACATGACAAGTTCCAGCTTTTAAAATCTCTTCAAAATCATCACATATTGCAATCCCTTCACCAGAAACAATGAAATTTATATCATCATTTGTTTCCTGAAGATGATGCCCAATTGATGATTTAGGTGGAATAACAGTTTTAATAAATCTTCCACAATCATTCACATCCATTTTTGCAATTACCTTTCCTTCCCCACCATTCATATTTGGAATTGTGATTTCTGAAAGTTCATTAAAATCAATTAACATTTCATCACCAATTTAAAGAATATTAGAAAAGATCCTTAAAGTCCTTTTCTAAATTGTTTAAATCTATTACTCCTTTTTCTGTAATGATTCCAGTTATTAAGTCTTTAGGAACTATATCAAAAGCAGGGTTGATTACTTCAGTTCCTTCTGGGCAGATTCTGGCACCACCATAGTAAATCACTTCATTTGGGTCTCTTTCTTCAATAACTGTATCAAAAATGGAAATCTCCTTATCAAAGGTACTGAAAGGAGCTGCTATATAAAATGGAATGTCAAATCTTTTAGCTGCAAGAGCGACCATAAATGAACCAATCTTGTTTGCAATACCGTCATAAGCCACTCTGTCTGCACCGATTACAACCTTATCAATCTTTCCTATTGACATGAGATATCCGCTTGCCACATCTGGAATAAGTTTTACAGGAATTCCTTCCTGTTGCATTTCCCAAACGCTTAAGCTTGCACCTTGTCCTCTTGGACGGGTTTCATCACAGATGACCTGAATATCCTTTCCTTGATTGAATGCAGAACGGAAAACACCTAATGCAGTACCATAGTCTACACATGCAAGTGCTCCCGCATTACAATGGGTTAAGACTGTATCTCCATCATCAATAAGCTCAGCCCCATATTCGCCAATAGCTAAGTTTGTATTTATGTCTTCACCAGCCATTGCAATTGCCTCATTCAGCATATTGTCAGCTTTCATGACTCTGTCAACTGCCCACATAAGATTAACAGCAGTAGGTCTCGCATTTTTCATCTCTACAGCGACCCTTTCCATATCTTCCCCTGCAATCTGAGCAAGCGCCATACCGAAAGCCGCTGAAACACCTATTGCAGGAGCTCCACGGACAACCATTGTCTTGATTGCATCTATGACCTCCTGATATGTGCTGCAATAGACATAAGTCAATTCATCCGGCAATTTTGTTTGATCTATAAGCTTTAATTTATTGTCTTCCCATTCTAAAGTTCTCATAATAACCACATGATAAGAATAATTGAATTTATTAAAAAACGTTTTAATTACAATAATATTGGTCTTTTTTAAATAAATAGATTATCATAAAAACAGTTAAAAGAGAATGTGAGAACATCCTCCAAATAATTCTTTTAGTATTTTTTATATAATGTAGGGAACATCATATCCTAATTAAAAAGAATGTTCCCAATAATTATATTAGAAAAAATACAATATATAATTAGCTTAAATGCAAAAAAACACGAAATAAGGAAAGTTTAAAATAACTAAAACAAAAAACACAAAATCACTAATGTGAAAAAACACAAACACTCCAAAAATAAAGTAAATTTGAAATAAAAAAAGTAAAAAAAAGGACTAAAAGTCCTTCATAAATCTATTCATCAAATTCTTCAAATGTGATTACAGCTCTTCCTTCAACTCTTCCATTTCTCAAGTCGTCAAGAGCATCAAGAACCTTGCTGAATGGATATTGTTGAGCTTCAACCTTGATTTTACCGGCTTTTGCCAAGTCCATGATTTCATAAAGGTCAGTGATGGTTCCACCTTGAGTCAATCTTACCATAACACCAGGCTTAATGGTTGTCCAGCTTACAGGGAGTGTTCCTCCACCAAGACCTAAAATGGAAATAAGACCTAATCCTTTGGTAATTTGTGCAGCAAGCTCTAAAGTGTTGTCTCTACCTACAAAGTCAAATACAGCATCTACACCTTTGCCGTCAGTCAATTCCATGATCTTGTCATATGCATTGTCATCCAATACAACCAATTCATCAGCACCATAATTAACCATTTTAGCCATCTTATCAGCAGATCTGTTAACTACAATAACACGAGCAGAAGTTGTTAAGGCCAAGTATTGGCAGCAGTAGAATCCGAGTCCTCCTACTCCGATAACAACTGCAGTACCATTATTTGGAATGAATGGTTTTGCAGTTTGCACAGCACCATATGGAGATAAACCTGCATCAGCCAAT
Source organism: Methanobrevibacter sp. (assembly GCA_030539935.1). Taxonomy (GTDB): domain Archaea; phylum Methanobacteriota; class Methanobacteria; order Methanobacteriales; family Methanobacteriaceae; genus Methanobrevibacter. The sequence goes on along the minus strand of JAUNXF010000029.1, from coordinate 9,828 downwards.
GCCACATATTCTGTAGGGTCAAGGTCACCTAAAGGTGCAACTTCCCTTGCATCGGCAATCATATATTCTGCCATACCTCCGTCTTCCTTAAGACCGCGTGCACTTGCAACTTCACAGAAGTTGTCACGACCGGAAAGACAATATTGACATTTACCGCATGCATGCAATGTGTCTACAATTACGTTTTGTCCAACCTCTACAGTATCTACTCCTGGACCGAGTTTTACAACTTCCCCTGCATTTTCGTGACCGAATGTGAATGGTCCTTCAAATGGAACTGTAATAAAACCCTCATCAATTACTTCAAGGTCAGTTCTGCACATTCCTGCGCCTTTCATTTTAATTAAGATTTCTCCAAAAGTAGGTTCTGGTATAGGTACTTCCTCCATTACAGGAGGTTTTCCTAATTCATTTATTCTCCAAGCTTTCATTGTTCCAGCCATTTTTATTCCTCTTATTTTTTTATTCATCAAATGATAATTCAATGAAACTTATAGAAATGCCTCATTTATCCCATTTCATTAAATGATTATTCAATGCGAATTATCCTAAAACTTTCCTTAAATAAACTAGTTAAAACCTAATTAATTATTTCTATTTTTGAATATTTAAATATTTTTAAATAATTTTAAAAAAGACTAAATCACATTTAATGATTTAAAAATGTTTTATTAATTTGTTCATTATTTTATAATAATTACTAAACAAAAAAACAACCATAAAATCAGAATCTTATTATCCTTGGAAAAAAGGATATGAGAAAATTAAAAACTGAACAAAAAAGTAATAAAAAAAAAAGTAATAATAGAAAAAAAGTAATAAAAATGGAAAAAAAAGAAATAGGAAATAAACAACCCTATTTAAAATAACAAATATTAATCACTTAGAAGTGAGACTGAGGAGCATTTCCCAAGTGATGGTCTTCATGTTTCTTTCCAGGGATTCCATAAGCATCTGCCCTACATTGAGTGCATGCCCTAAATACTGGAAGATATTCCTCTACATCACTGCGTGCCTTTTCAATCTCTCCACATCCAGGTCTTGGATAGTCTTTCATCTTATTCAATGGAATTAGCGGCAAGACATTCACCAAGTCTGCACCACATTCCTTAACGGTTTTGGCAATTTCCACAATATGCTCATCATTCAATCCAGGAATGAGAACAATATTTACCTTAACGACTATGCCAAGCTCTGAAACTTTTCTGATTCCTTCCAATTGATTTTTTGAAAGGATACGAGCTGCTTCAAGCCCCTTATAAACCTGACCTTCATAGACAATGAAACCATTGATTTCCTTTAGGATTTCAGGATCCACCGCATTAACTGTAACGGTAACTGTATTTACACCAAGTTCCGCTAACCTTTCTGCATACTTTGGAAGCAATAGCCCATTTGTACTCATACATTTGATTAAGTCAGGCTTTACCTTATTGATTTTTTCAAAGAACTCAAAGGTGGCCTCATTAGCCAATGAATCACCAGGACCTGCAACACCAACTACAGTGATTGCACTGTCCTTGGTTACATTAACCACATGTTCCACAGCAGCATCTGCATCCATAATGGAACCTGCTACACCAGGCCTGTCTTCGTCAGCATTAATTGATCTTATACAGAAATTACATCCAATGTTACATTTAGGCGCAATTGGCACATGCACTCTTCCTACCTTATCATGCAATTTTTCATTATAGCATGGATGCACTTTTGTAATGTGTGCAAACTTTGCACCTTTATGACTTCCTCCACAAGTTAAATCCTTTTTAGTCATAGCAATACCTCAACAAAATATTTAATTATTTAAAATCTATTACTTAATTTTCTCCCCAATCTTATTTATCCCACTACAATTTACAAATTTTATTCGTTTACACTTAAACTTATAACTATCGTTATTAACAATATACTATTTAAAGCTTTCTATTTGTTCCTAATATATACGAACAAATTATTGAAATATCCCAACTGTTTTTAAAAATCTATTAAAAATTGGACAGAAAATTAAAACAATGCGAAAAAAAATGAAAAATTAGTGAATTAAAAAATAAAAAAGATTAAATCAAAAGATTTAATCCCAAGTTTTAGGAGTATTCAATTCTACGATATATCCTTCAGCCTTTTCAACCCATTCATCCTTAATCAGTTCATCAGTGGCAATGACAGAAACTATGTCTCCTCTGGAAATATCCTTCATTATCTTAAACCCTTCAGGAACTATTCTGAATATTGCATCATAGATTCTTCTTTTAAGGTTTTCATGAGGGTCATCTACAACCAAGTCTGAAACATTTTGTTGTCCCTTCATATGAATCACGTATCTGCTTGGCTGATGTACATTCTCCCTTCCATTGGTTTTCCAAAGGGTCCTTAAGATATTAGGAAGATAGTTTTCATCATCAATCAAGACAACGGTGGTGTCATCATCAGCCTCATAGTTGACTTTAGCCACTTCCTTTAAGGTAATGTGCTTAGAGGTTTTTCTCATCTTAATGGCAATGATAAAGCAGACCTCATCAGGATTGACATAAGCCCTCATGTCATCAATGGAAGGTGGTAAGACCAAATCTTGGAGAATTTGTCTAATAATCATGTCGTAGACTTTTGCCCCTTCTGGATCATTTGATTCAATATACATATAATCACTCTAATAACTTATAATTAATGAACAATAATTAAAAATCGAAATTAGAATCAGACATTCTTTAAAGAAATGCTAAAATCTAATTTCAATCAATATTTATTCATGCCTATTTCCCATACCAGATACAAGCAATGCTGCACCTACAGCACCGATGTGCTGTGAGTACTCTGGCACGATAACTTCAATTCCACCTAAAGTTTCACTTACCGCTTCAACGAGCCCTGAAATCAAGCTGGTTCCACCTACTTGGATTAAAGGTTCACGAATATCAATTTCCTGCAATTGCTGTTCATATACCTGTTCAGATACAGAGTGACATGCAGCTGCTGCTACATCCGCTTTGGAACCTCCGGCAGCAAGAGTTGTAACCAAGTCCTGAATACCGAATACAATACAGTAAGAGTTCAACATGGCTTTTCTCCAATCCCCTTGCACTGCAAGAGGGCCAAGTTCAGTAATGTCTACATCCAGCCTTCTGGAAGTCATGTCCAGGAATCTGCCGGATGCACCTGCACAGATACCGCCCATAGTGAAGTTGTCTGGAATACCATTGTTTACAGTAATCACCTTGTTGTCCATACCTCCAATGTCCAATACAGTAGCTTCACCTTTTTGACAATCTGCCAAGTATACTGCACCTTTTGCATTTACAGACAATTCCTCTTGGATAAGCTCAGCTCCAAATTCCTGACCCATAGTGAACCTACCATAACCGGTGGTTCCTATGCCGTCAACATCATCCCATTTGTATCCGGTACCTTCAAACGCCTCTGCAGCTGCAGTTTGAGCCGATGCAATGATGTCTTTGGTAGCAGTCCAACCGGTTCCAATAACCTTGTTGTTTTCCATAAGAACTGCCTTTGTGGTTGTTGAACCTGAGTCGAGTCCAAGGGTAAGGCCTTCTTGCTTTTCACGAGCAAGAATGCTTCTGCGTGTAACGGTAGTGGCCAATGCTTCCATACGGATAAAGAGTTCATCCGCCTTAGTCCTTTCAGTAAAGGAATAGGTAACCACTGGGATACGGGTATTGTTTTGAATGAAACGCCTTACTTCGTTTCTTACCAATGCCCCTTCCGCACATCTGAAGCAAGTGGCGATAAATACTGCATCAGGCTTGCATCTGCCTTCAACAATAGACATTGCTCTTGCAATCATAAGCTTTAAGCTTGAACTTTGAGCAGAGAAACCGAATTTCTCATAAGCTTCATTAATATAATCCAAATCAATTTCAGGAAGAATAATTTCTGCTCCAAACTTAAGAGCCGCCTTTTCAATTTCCTTTTGTATACCACTGTATTCAGTACCGCAGGAAACCAATGCAATCTGTACCATATTATTTTCCTCCTTTATTTACAATCGGTTCACCTAAAACATCACTGTCTCCTTCCAAGTCTCCTCCACCACCAGGCAAGGAGTCTAAAAATTCCATGATTTGATTTACCATAAGTCTTGTTCCATCCTCATCATCAGGATAAACAACTTCCAAGACAGGTATGTCCTTCTTACGCAAACAGAAAATGGACAACTCATTTGTTCTTGCACATCCTACACAACCAAAACCAAATGGAGCGCCATCAACAATGATTGCCGCTTCTGCAGCATCAATAAGAGGCCCAATAATTGACATTCTTCCCCTTACTCCAGAAGGAACTTCAATAGCCGCATACTTCAATCCGTTAATTGGATCTTCTTCTGTAATGTTCATTGGGGGAGAATCAATCTCCGGATCCTTAATCTTTTGTCTTATTTGTTTTTGAAGAGCTAAAGGGGTGTGGCCTTTCCTCTCAATCAAGTCAGCTAAAATCAATGAATTTGGTGGATAAATAGCTACTTTTACCATAATATCATCCTCGCAATTTAATAAGAAAGCTTTATACAAACTTATACAAACAATCCCATTCTAAAAGCTTTCCTATTTATCATCCTCTTTTTTATTTTCTTCTTCTTCTAAAATTTCCTTAAAGTAATCAACGGAAACAGGTTCCTTTTTCTCAATAACAACTTCCTTTGGATTTTTTAAAGCTTCTCCAACATAATCAAGAATCCTAAATTCCTTCTCCATTTGGTGGAAACCTTCTCTTGGGCCGTATCTATGACCTCTGCATCTTCTTGGGTCACCTGGAGCAAAACCTCTTTCCTTTGTAAAAATTCCATAAGGGTCTAATTTGCGGAGTTCACGAATAGCTTGTCGCACATATTCATCCTTACCGCTGATCATAGCCCCATAACAAGTCCATTTAATTGTGATTGGCAAGTTCAGCATATGTAGGAAGTTTACAACCTCACTTTCACTTACATTTGCCTTGGAACTTAAAATGATCATCCTTGTTGAAACTTCAGGGTCCATATCCTCTTTACCTAAATCTGGAGTTATACATAAATTTGCAGGCATCTAATTCCTCCTATTCATCATCATCGTAAACTTCATAAATATAAAGAGTGCTTCCATCTTTAAGCTTATTCAAGCCTTCAATATTTCCAACAACCTTACCGACAACATTAGTGGCTGAGAATGCCTCACCAGTAGGTCCGAATTCATCAGTGTCAATGGTTCTGATACCAATAAGACCTAAGTTCTTACGTGACATATTGGTTACCCCGATTTCTCCGGCTTCCATCTTATCAGTCGGAGTGTTTTCAGGAATAAGTCCCTTGGATTCATCATTATTTCCATGGAACATGAACATGTTCATGTCAGGGACTGCGAAGTAAACCTTTAATGTTCCAACTGGCTTTTCTGCAAGTCCAGTTATTTTCTCTAAATACCATCTGGTTCTCGGAGCCTTATCAGTCAATTTGACCTTAAGCAATTCATCACTTGCAAGACCAAGGGTAGTGACTTCACCTGCTTCAAGGATGCCAACAGTGCTTTCCGGCTCTTGAATTACGATAATTGCATCATCATCTTCGTTGCCAGACCTTACATGAGTGATGCCTAAAGAATTAAGCTTTTCTTCAGCCTCTTTTTGAGTCATCATCTGCAGCATGATTCTGTCAGGACTGCTTCTTACAGTTATCAGATCTCCCTTTTTAGCTATATCAAACAATTCCATACCTTGCTTTACGGTAGCCAAATTTGTGTGGGTTTCCGCTCTAACCCTGTCTTCTCTATAAATATAAACTCTACCTTTACCGAATCCATCATTTCTTAAGGTGACTGTTCCTCTTTTACGTTCAGTGATCTCCTCTTTCTCTTTGGTTAAACCTGTCAATTCATAGAAACCTACAAAAGAGTTAGACTCAAAGCTGACTTCAATCCTATCGTTTCTAATGAGTGAGAACAAATGCTCAACAGATTTAGGAGAATTGAAGTTAGGTTCAAAAAGAACATATGTGAACAATTGATTTCCCTCTTCCAAGACTTCATCCAAATTGGAACCTCCAGTACTGTCCTTAACGGTACTGCGCTCAATTATAGGTTCGATAGCCAAGATCTCATCATCATCAGTGAGTGAGAATAATGTCTTTCTTCCACCTATAACCCTTGCAAAGACACCACGGTCACTGTATTTTGGAACACCATAGACATTTGTGTGGTCATCCTTTACAAAGATTATGTGAGTGGCATCACTTGAAAATCCAGATAAGCTAATTAGAACCTCATTGTCAAAGTATGCGAACTCATCATGTGAGGGTTCGAAATTGGAACTTACAGGACCGATAGCCACTTCATTAGAGGTTTCCCAACGAACATTATTGGAAACAAACTGAGAATAGTTTTCCTTGAAGAAATCAGTTAAAGGTTGTGATTTTTCAGAAACTTCCAATTCAATGAGAATACTTCCCTTAGGTGTCTTTATCTTATACTTGAGAATGTTGCTTTGTATCTCGCTTTCTCCCTTGATAAGACAAACGATACTACCTTTCTTATAAGGAGCATTTGAAAGCTCTATAGCCTCCCTTATGGTAGAACCTTCAGGAATATCCACATCTTCTCCATTAATTTTAATTAGCATAGGCTTGCCTCTTTTTTTCTAATAAAACAATAATTATCAACAGTTAAAATTTAACTTAATTATAAAACAAAAGCAAATAAATGAAATTAAAAAATTGCCCTATTTTATAAATTAAGTATATTTATATTATTAATAATATAAAATAGTTTTTAAATTAATTTTGAATAATAAAAAAAGACTTATGAATAATAAAAATTAGATTTTAAAAAAAAAGTTTAGAAAAAAACAGATAATTAAATTAAGATGAATAAAAAAATAGAAAAAATTTGGTCAAAGTTCTGTGAGGAAATTCAGAACTTGAATCCAAACTATTCATAGAATTTTCCCAAGAAATCCTTCATTCTTTGGTTGTCTGATGAGAATACCTCTTCAGGAGATCCTTCCTCTACAATCACTCCGCCATCCATAAAGATAATGGTATCAGACACATTGCGAGCAAAATTCATCTCGTGGGTTACAATCACCATTGTCATATGCTCTGCAGCCAAACCCTTAATTACCTGTAAGATTTCACCGGTAAGCTCTGGATCAAGTGCAGATGTTGGCTCATCAAAGAATAGGATATCCGGATTCATACAAAGTGCCCTTGCAATAGAAACCCTTTGCTGCTGTCCACCGGACAATTCAGAAGGATAGGCATCTTCCTTATCTTCCAATCCCATCTTCTTGAGCAAGTCCCTTGCATGAGCGTAAACCTCTTCCTTATCCCTTTTTTGAACTTTTATAGGGGCATTGGCAATATTCTTCATTACAGAATGATGTGGGAACAAGTTAAAGTTTTGGAACACTAATCCAAATGTTCCATCAAAATTTATTTCACCACTGTCTTCAGTCTCCAAATCAGTAATGCATCTAAGCAATGTGGACTTGCCTGATCCGGAAGGGCCAATGATGGACAATACCTCTCCCTTTTCTACATTAAAAGAGATATCCTTTAAGACTACATTGTCGCCAAAGCTTTTCTTAAGATTTTTAACTTCCAATAAACTCATATCATCAACTCTTAACAAAATTTATTTTCGATATCTCTCCTATGTATCGTAATAATCCAACCTCTTCTCAAAGCGTTCCATAATAAATGCCACAAATGCATTGAATACATAATAGAACCCACCTGCAATCAGCAATGCAGAAATGGATGCTTCAGCCGCTGCAATCTGCTTTGCGACAGTAAACATTTCTGGAATTGCAAGCACAAATGAAAGGGAAGTGTCTTTTACTAATGTAATTACCTCATTGGTAATGGAAGGAAGCACGATCTTTACCACTTGAGGCAAGATAATTATAAAGAATGTCTCTATAGTATTATAACCTAAAACCTGTGCAGCTTCATATTGGCCATTTGGAATGGATTCGATTCCTCCACGGAAAATCTCTGCAAAGTATGCAGCATAGTTGATGGTGAATGCAATGATAACTGCAATCATCCTAAAGTCCCTTGAAAGGGTCATGCCGAAAATGTAGTATGGTCCAAAGAACACTACAATAAGCTGTAACATTAATGGAGTACCCCTCATGATTGAAATGTATGCTTTCATAAACCATTGCAATGGCTTGAAATCACTCATCCTCCCTGCAGCAACTGCAAGCCCTAAAGGAATGGAAAATAGTAAGGTAAGCAAGAATATTTCAACTGAAGTGCACATACCCCACATTAATTCTTCAATAACTTTACTTAACAACATTTAAAATTCTCCAAAAATGAAAAAAATTCATAATCAATAAACTTAAATAAATTATTTAAATTACATAATGCAAAAATAGGCTATTTTAAATAATTTATTTAAAATTATTAAAATTAAGAATAAAAAAAGTTTATACATAATAAATTATGCATAAACTAAAATATGAATTACTTATTTGGTAATAAGTGCACCTGGAACACCGTAAGTATCGTATTTTTGTGCGATTTCTTCAACGGTTCCATCTTCAAACATTTCATCTAAGGTAGCTTGAACTTTGTCTTTTAATTCATCGTTACCTTTTTTGAAACCTACACCATATTGTTCAGATGAGATGACTTCATCTAACATTTTGTATTGGTCGCTGCCTTTTTGACTGATTTGGTATTGAGCAACACCAATATCGATTGCTACTGCATCACATGCACCGGATTCTAAATCCATAAATCCGGTGTTGTAGTCAGCAACTTGAGTTAAGTCTGCAAAGGTATCTGCCAATGTTTTGTTGTCTCCTTCAAGAGCAGCTAATGCAGAAGAGTCTTTTTGGGTTTCTACAGTTTTGCCTTCTAAATCAGCTAAGCTGTTGATTCCAGAGTCAGTCTTTACAACAACAACTTGTTTGTTGTCAATGTATGGTTCAGACCAGGTGTAGTTGTCTTCTCTACCGTTGATGGTAAATCCATTCCAAATACAGTCAATAGAACCAGAGTCTAATTCAGCGTCTTTAGCATCCCAGTCTATTGGCTGTTTAACTAAAGTCCAGTTGTTTCTGTCACAAACTTCTTGAGCTAAGTCTAAGTCAAATCCTACATATTCCCCACTGTCATCTTTGTATCCGTATGGAGGGAATTCTGCATCAAAACCAACAACAAGAGTGTTGTCATCATTATCAGCAGCTCCTTCGTCACCTAAGAAGTCAAATAGACCTGCGCTAGAAGCACCGATGACAAAGAATGCTAATAATGCAATTCCTAAAATAATTCCTATTTTTTTATTCATAGATTACACCAAAAAATATTTTAATTTATAATATATTATAAATTAGATAAATAAAAAAATCTAATCTACATAATTATTTAAGAAAATCATATTATATAAAATAGTGTTATTTATTCAGAAAATATTAAAAAATCACACCAATGAACCAAGTTACGGCTTTTAAAACTATAAAATAATAAATATTGTTTAGTTTTTAATAAATTAGAAAATGAATAATTTTTAATGAACATTATAAGACAATATAACAATAATTTTTAATAAAAATAGAAATAATAGTAATAATTCGTTTCATATACTTGGAACAAAATAAAAAAAATTAAAAAAATAAAAATTTTAAAGAACTATGAATCAAATAAATGGAAAATAAAGAACATATAATATGTTAAAAGTAAAATAAAGAATTTTTAATTAAGATATTAGTTTGGTTAAGAAAAAGTGAAATGAATAAAATTAAAAAATAGAAAGAATAGGGGAAGAATAGAAAAATAGTAAAAATATTAAAAAATAGAATAAATGGAAAAAATGGAGAAAATAGGAAAAATATTAA
>JAUNXF010000100.1 GCA_030539935.1 Methanobrevibacter sp. | reverse complement strand
ATTTAAATAATAAAATATTGAAAAAAATGCATTTAAGCATTTTCAGTCATTATTGGAACTACCTGTTTCTTACGGGATACAACACCTTCCAATAAAACAGTGTTGTCTTCCAATTTTACACCATAAGCCTTTTCTACAAGGGATGCGTCTTTTCCAAGAGCAATCACTTGAGAATTACTGTTTACAATATCAGTGATTAAAAGCATGAACAAATCCAATTCTTCATCTTCGATGATTTTTTCCATTTCAACTTCCAAGTCACCTTTCATTTCCATTACATCAGAGATACTTGCAGTGTTCACTTGATTGACAATTGATTTGACGTCCTTAAAGTCAATTTGCTTTGCATCCAAACTTAAGATTTCAGGAATTGTGAAACTGGATAAGTCGGTTCCTGCCTTCAACATTTCCAAACCGTAAGCCTCATAATCGATTTCAGCAATCTCTGCAAGTTCTTCAACTGCTTTTTTGTCATCTTCAGTTGTAGTTGGTGATTTTAAAAGTAAAGTATCAGAAATGATTGCAGATAACATTAAAGAAGCAATTGTTTTGTCAGGAGTGAATCCATTTTCCTTATATAATTTTAATAATACGGTTTCTGTACATCCTACAGGTTCAGTTCTGACAAATAATGGATAAGATGTTTCAAAAGCAATTTTATGATGGTCGACAACTTTTAAGATATTTGCATTTTCAATATTGTCTACAGATTCAGCTGGGCTGTTATGATCAACAAGTATTACATCTTTTCCATCTTCAATTGTTTCAATTAATTCTGGAGCTTCCACATCAAAATAATTTAAAACAAATTCAGTTTCTTTGTTAAGACCGCCTAATCTGCATGCAAGTGCTTCATTACCTAATTTAGTTTCTAAGTCACTCATTACAAGACTTGAAGTAATTGAGTCAGTATCTGGACTTTTATGACCAAAAATATAAGTTTTACTCATTTTTTCACCTAATAATTAAATTACATATTTGTGATTTTTTTCATAAATAATTTTTAAAAAAAGATTGAATATTGATTATAGTTTAGAGACTTAGATTAAGAATAATCTAAGAATCTAAACTTGAATTATAAACTATACCAAAAAAGAAAACTAGAAACTAATGTAAAGGGGGTGATATGTTAAAAGAATATTCTAAAAGTATAGTTAATAATTCTATGTTATTTAATATATTTTTTAACAGTATAAATAGTTTGCTATGAATAATATTAATATTAAATGAAAATTTGGAGATTTTTAAAGGAAAGTTGAAAAAATTAAAACATAATTAATAAAGAAATTAATGTTATGGAAAAACTTAAAAATGGAAACTTGAAATGAAAAAATCATCCAAAGTAAAAAAAAAAAAAGCCATATCCTATTCGGAAAATAAAAATTTCAGGAATTAAAAGTGATGATTATTCTAAACATGGATAAGATGAATGTAATGATTTTTTTGTATGTTTAGAATAATCAAAAAGAATTGAAATCAAGAAATATCTTCCAAATACCAAACATATCCAAAAAACAAATCTTTGATTTCCTGAAGTTTTAAGTATTTTCCTATTAAAGAACATCATTTCCAATAAAAATCACACTCAAGAAAATGACCAATCTTCACCAGAAACTCAATGTTCCTTGTTTATTATATTAATTACATTAATATAAACAAATATTCCAAGAGCATTTGAAAAGAAATAATAAATCAATCATAAGGAAAAATGAAAAAAGAAAAAAATAAAATAGATAAAAACTAAGGAAAATAAAAAAAGAAAAGAAATAAAATAGATAAAAACTAAGGAAAATGAAAAAATAAAATAGACCGCTTATTCAAACAAGTTATTGTCAATATTCAATTCCTTATAAGCCATATTAATCTCTTTAGTGACTTTTTTAATTTCCTCTTTAATATTTTGATGTTCAATTAGCAACTCTTTTGAACTCTTCATTCGCTTTTCTTCAAAAGTGTCAACATAACGAGGAATGTTTAAATTAAAATCATTCTCAATGATTTCATCTAAGCTTGCCCTATGAGAATATTTCCTGATCTCATCCCTAAACCTGTAAGTCTCTACAATTTTAGAAATATCCTTATCGCTCAGATATTTAATTAGCTTAGATTTTTCAAAGTCTCTGGAAGCGTCAATGAACAAAACATCATCATTCCAAGACCTATTTTTCTTGAATATCATTAGGCATGTTGGAATATTGGTGCTGTAGAACATATTGGCTGGAAGACCTATGACCGCATCCAAATAATTTAGTCTGCCAACAATCTGCTTCCTAATGGCCAGTTCAGAGGCTGCTCTAAATAAAACCCCGTGAGGAACCACAACAATCATGATTCCATCCTCATCCAAGTGATAAAGCATGTGCTGAATAAAAGCATAATCCGCTTTTGTACGGGGAGCGAGAATATTATAGTCCATAAACCTAACGTCATCCAGATAAGACCTATCTGCCATCCATCGGGAATTGAATGGAATTTCACTGACAATGGCCTCAAAGGTGTAATCCAAATGCTGAGGCTCTTCCAAACTATCTCCCTGCTTAATGTCAAAATCCTTATAATGGATATTATGTAAGATCATGTTTTCCCTTGCAATATTATAAAATGAGGCATTGATCTCCTGACCGCAAATGAAATCACAAGGCAACTCCTTATTTATCTCTAAAAGCAATGAGGCAGAACCGCAACAAGGGTCATAAACAGAGCGAATATGGTCTTTTTGAGAGGATATCAATCTGGCTATAAGTTTTGAGACCTCCTTAGGAGTATAATAATCCAAGGAATTAGATGAATTTAGGGAAAATTCACTTAATAAATACTCAAACCCATTTCCAATGAGTTCGTCAATATATTTCTCATAAAAATAATCATCCATATCCAAATAATCTGCCTCATCATTAAAGCTAGGTTCCTTTAAATAGCTAACCATATTTTTACTTAAGGAAGAATCACTTAAAGACTCAATACTATAATTTTTTTCCATTAAATCAGCATCATATGATCTTTTTCTAGATAGGGACTCCACTTTATGTAATTTTGATTCATATTCATTCTTGGAAGAATTCTTAAATTTTCTATTCTCCATTAGGGACTTATTAATAAGTGAATTGTTCATATTTTGTCTACTCAAATCAAAGTCAATATAAGATAATGCATCTAGAATATTGAATACTGCCCTATTCTTATCCTCTAATGTTTTTCCCAATTGGGAGGCCTTTAAATCAACACCTTCAAATAAATTCAGGAAATCCTCTTCACTTTCTCTTCCACGAGATGATTCGCTTATTTCATTAAATGCCTTCTCCAACTCTTCAATAATAATATTTCCATAATTTTTTGAAGAGACAATGTTCTTAAATAAAAGGTCCGGCCTTAAAAAGTAACCTATGTCTTCAATAGATCTTTCCCTTAATGATTCCCTGTAACCATCATCACCATAAGCCTCTTCAAAATCAAGTGATTTGTACCTTAATTGATTGCCAATATAGGATTCCAATTTTTCAGACAAATACTTATATGAAATAAAACCCAGGAAATACTTTTGAAATTCATCATCAGTTAAGAATCCGATTCTATTGCCCTTCTTCAGATTTTCATAAACATCCCACAATTGACGTCCTAAAATATTTTCCATATCCTTTCCCCTTTAGATAAATTTTAATGATTAGCATTCAGCAAGTAGAAATAATGAAAACTATTCCCCCATTTCTTCCAGTAAATTCTTCATGATTACCTTTTCGTTTGTTCTTTCAAGTTCTATCAATTCCAAGTTTAAAAGAATGCGCTGGTCCATTAGCTTAAATAATCTGCCATATTTTACTTGAGTTTCATAATCAGGCACAGGCAAGGTAATCTCCTTAAGGTGAGTGGTTTTAATGATCTTTAAGGTTGTACCTTCCTCTATCTTATGCAATTCTCTTGGAAAAATATCAGTTTTTAAAAGATGGAATATGAAATCAACATCAAAGCCCTCTTTAACTCTTACAACAGCATAGTACATTGGGATAATGATTCCATCTTCTTCAAGCTTACTTACAGTAGACCCAGCAAGCAAAATTACAATATCATTTTTTCTTGAGTAGAATTTAGGATTAATGTCTTCTGAAACATTCACAAAGTCTATCTCATATCTTGGACTGTCATCATATGTTTTTTTAAGCACGGGCTGTGTAACTGTCAGACCTTTTTGATAACGTTTAACTCTAATTCCAGTAAAGATATCTGCAATCTCATCAAACCTATATCTGGTAATCATATACTCACCTATAATAATTAAAAAATGAAGCTAATTCAACTAGCACATAAATAAGTTAATTAAACAAATAAAACCAATTCAACTAGCACATAAATCAGTAATTGAATAAAACTTAGGATCTTTAAATCCTATTTTTTATGATAAAATTTCTTTCTTAAATATAATATGTACTTACTTGTTCTTAAACTTAAGGGCATTTTTAATATGAATCTTAAAAAAATTATAGGAAAAATAAGCAAAATATAACAGTGCAAAAATGAAAAAACAAAGAATAAAAAATAATCAGCATATGGAAAAACAGGACATGAAAAATTTAAAGGCAGAAAAGATAATCACCCCAATATCTTTTCATGCAATTAGAATAAGAATCACCCCCAGTTCTTATCCTATGAGATTTAAGGAATATAATTCACCCCCAAATTATACTCCAACCACAAAAAACAAAGGAATATAATTCACCCCCAAATTATACTCCAATATTTTAAGTGATAAAATGAATGACAATATTTAAGAATTAATTAATGATTAAGAATAAGAATCACCCCATTTCTTATTCAAAATCATAATAATTAATTCCCCCCAAATTGCATTTCTAGTTTCTTTCTTGATAGTTGATTTATTGAGTTCTAAATAATTATATTTGAAGTTGATTGATATGAGTTCTAAACAATTTACCTATTTTTTAATTTTTTAAGATTTGTTTATGAATTTCAACAGCCAATTACCTTTATATTCAATCTTTTTTTGATTAGATCTTATTTTAATCAATCATTAAATAGTAGTGTCATGCATTATAGATAGAAATGAAACAAACCAAGAGAGAGGTGTGAATGAAACAAAGGAAGTGAACAAATGACAACAAACAAAGGAGTTGAACATAACACTAATTTCATTATACAAAACTCTTCCAAGCTCCATATTATGAATATTTAATGATTGAAAAAAATAAGGCATTTATGTAAACTAGTTTTCTCTAGTTACTTAATTTTACAATTTTTTTCTAATCACAATAACTATTATGAACATAATAGTATATAAATGTTTCGTTCTTAAAATTAATGACATTAATCTAAAATTATATGACAATAGAAAAAATATAATGAAAAAGTTAAAAATTTAAAAAAAAACTAGAAAAACAAAGAAAATAAAAAAAGAAAAAG
>JAUNXF010000099.1 GCA_030539935.1 Methanobrevibacter sp. | reverse complement strand
AAAATAATAAATAATTTAAAAATAAAAAAAATAAAGATTTAAAAGTTAAACCTTTAAATCAAATTTTAATTTAGAATTATAATTGTTTTCTTGCTGCATCAAGCATGATTTTCTTTTCAGCTCTTGCAACAGTTTTTCTAACTTCTTCAACTGCATCAGTGTTAGAAGATACGCTAGTAATTCCAAATTTAACAAGTTTTTCAACAATATGAGGCATACTTCCTGCTTGACCGCAGATACTACAGGTTACGCCTGCTGCTGCACAATGCTTAATGGTTCTTTCAATTAAAGCCATTACTGCAGGGTGTTCTTCACGATAGTGTTTTGCTACAAACTCATTGTTACGGTCAACTGCAAGGGTGTATTGGGTCAAGTCATTTGTACCGAGACTTACGAAGTCAATACCTTCTGCAATGTATTCATCAATCAAGATAGCTGCTGCAGGAATTTCCACCATCATACCAAATTCAACATCAACTTGAGGCTCTAAACCTACTTCTCTGCATAGCTCTTTAGCTCTTCTAAGTTCAGATGGATGTTGTGATAATGGAATCATAATTCCAATGTTGGTGTATCCCTTATCGTGAAGCTTTTTAATTGCCTTGAATTCTGCCTTTAAGATTTCAGGTTCATCCAACTCTCTTCTGATACCTCTCCAACCAAGCATTGGGTTGTGTTCTCTAGGTTCATTTTCTCCACCTTCAAGGGTGATGAATTCATCAGTAGGAGCATCAAGAGTTCTATACCATACTGGTTTTGGATAGAATTCATCAGCTACCTTCAAGACACCTTCAGCAATTACATCTACAAGTTCATCTTCCCTTCCATCAAGGATGAATTTTTTAGGGTGGACACCAGTAGATAACATCATGTGTTCAGTTCTAAGCAAACCTACACCATCAGCACCGGTTGCTGCTGCTTTTGGAGCTGCTTCAGCCATACTTACATTAGCTTTGACTTCAGTTACGGTGATTAAAGGAGTTGCAGATACTTGAATTGCACCAGCGCCTGCCGCTTCACTTTCAGCGCCTTTGATGATACCTTGATATACTAAACCTTTTTTACCGTCAGCAGTAACTTCATCATTTTCCTTTAAGGTAGTTGTCGCATCTCCAGTTCCAACTACACAAGGAATTCCCAATTCTCTTGAAATAATAGCTGCGTGACAGGTTACTCCACCTTCATCAGTTACAATACCGGTAGCCCTTTTCATAGCAGGCACCATATCAGGAGTGGTCATAGTGGTAACCATTACATCTCCATCTTGAACCTTATCAAGCTCATCAAGACTTAAGATAACTTTAACAGTACCTGATGCCAATCCTGGGCTTGCACCAAGACCTCTGATTAATACTTCCAAATCAACTTCCTCTTCAGCATCATCTTTTTTAGAATCTCCTAAAGTGGTAATTGGTCTGGATTGCAATAAGAATAAGTTGCCATCATGGAAAGCCCATTCGGTATCTTGAGGTTTGCCGTAATGACCTTCAACTCTTTTAGCCATTTCAACAAGTTCAATTAACTCTTCATCAGATAGGACTCTTTCATTTCTCAATTCTTCAGGAACTTCCACTTGAATGGATGTTCCTCCCTCTTCATTAGTGAACATGGTTTTCTTGTCACTGATGGTAACATTTAAGATTTCATTGGTATCCTTTGCTACAGCATAGTTGTCAGGAGTGACAGAACCGCTAACTACAGATTCACCAAGTCCCCAAGATCCTTCAATCAAAGCAATGTTTTCTCCGGTAGATGGGTTTACGGTAAACATTACACCTGCCTTATCAGAGTCAACCATTTGTTGAACAACTACTGCAATATATACTTGAGAGTGTTCAAAGTTGTTTTCTTCTCTGTAGAAGATAGCTCTTGCTTCAAATAAGGAAGCCCAGCATTTTCTTACATATTCAATTACATTTTCCAAACCTTGAACGTGCAAGAAAGTGTCTTGTTGACCTGCAAATGAAGCTTCAGGCAAATCTTCAGCAGTTGCAGAAGAACGAATAGCCACATCTGCCTCTTCTTCTCCAACTCTTTGAGATAATTGGTTGTAAGCTTCAGTAATGTAAGTAGAAATGCCATCAGGTATCGGAGTTTCAATAATAATTCCTTTAATCTTTTCAGAAGCGTCTTGAAGCTCTTTAGTGTTGTTAATATCTACTTGGTCTAAAATATCCATAACCTTACTAAAAATTCCAGTATCTCTCATAAACTTATCGTAAGTTTTAGATGTTACAACAAATCCTGGAGGAACTGGAATACCTGCTTGGGTTAATTCACCTAAATTAGCACCTTTACCACCAGCAATACCTAAATCATCTTTGCTTAAATCTTCAAACTTTTTAACATACATTGTTCTTCTCCTCTTTAAACAAATAGTCCTTAATCAATTTTCAATATTTGAATTATAATGATGTTTGGATATTAAATTAAAGTCCAAATAAATATTTTTTCATTGCATAATTTTAAATTTTATTGATTGCTAATATTGAATAAATAAAATTAAAATTCATTGAAGTTTTGAAAAAAATTATAATTAATCAAAAGCCAAAAACATTATTTGATTAATTCTGCACCTTTTTCAATGACAATTTTACAAGATACTGGCATTTTCATACCTGCTCTTTTTAAAGCGGTTTTAGCATCTTCGAAGTTTTTAGGGTTTACATCAATGGACATGATTTTTTGATTGGTTTTAACTAAAGCTTCTACACTAATTGCCTTACCAAAAGCATTTCTCATACCACTTTGTACCCTGTCCGCACCTGCACCGGTTGCCATAGGATTTTCTCTTACAATGTTGTGAGGGTATACTCTTAATTTTAAGTGGTATCCTAATCTACCAGCAGATCTTTGCATGTATCTATTAGATGCAACACGAGCTGCTTCTAAAGCATTGTGCCTAATTTGAGCTGGCTTTTTAACTGCTAAGGATACTCTTACTGGGAAATCTTCGGATAAGTTACCCATATCATATTGAACAATTCTGTTGTTTGGTATTTTTCTAATATATTCTCTTCTTGAATAAGCACGAACCATTAATAGTCCTCCATATAATCATAATTTAGAACAATTGTACAATTTAAACCATTTTACATATTCTAATTTAATTAATAAATTCTACATTAATACTTAATTAATATGCATTTTAATACAATTATCCCTTAAAATATAACTCAACTTAAATCAGCTGAAATGAATAGTTCTATCAGAACATTTGATAAAATAATAGCTATCTTAAAGTATAACCCCATATTAAGAAAATATAAGCTATAATTATACTCTTATTATTATACTTTCCATGCTAGCCATATAAAATTGAGAAATTAATATTTAAAATAATAATTTAATTTTATTATTTTATTTTTATATATTATTAATTTATAAAGTTAGATAGAATATTACTATATATTTTTTTAAACATTAATAAACTTTATCATTATGAAGAAAATTTTTAAAAGAATATGGAGATTTGAAGGATAAAAAACATATAATAAAAAATTAGTAGAAAATTGATTAAAAATTTATAATCATAATTATATAAATAATAATGAAATAAAAAGATTAATTGAATGATAATAATTTAAAAAAAATATAGGTTCCAGGTAAAAAAAATGAATATTAAATCAAACATTAAACTAGAATACAAAGATCAGGAATATTCTAAAATTGTATTTAAATCTCTTGAAGTGGACAATGAAGGTTTTGTAGAAAGCAGCATAAATGAAAACGTGATTAACTTTAAAATTGAAAGTGATAAGCTAGGTAGTTTTTTAGCTACAGCAGACGATTTGATCGCCTCTGAAATACTTGCTGAGACATTGATAAAAAATACGGCAGAAAATATTTCTAAAAAATAGAAAACCCCACAACATCCCATTGGTAAAAAAACAAAAAAATAATGAAAAATCAAATAATCAAATCAACAAAAGTAAAAAATTCAACTTATAAAAGATAAATTTAATAATAATTAAAATTATAAATATATAACAATATTAATTTAAAATAATTTTACATTTTTCTAATAATAAGATGAGAAATTGATGAAATTTAAGTTTGATTAATTTATAATTATAAATGAAGTGTTAATATGGAATGTAATAATCATCCGGATAGAGAAGCTGTGGCAAATTGTTCAATTTGTGGAAAAGCAGTTTGTCAAGATTGTTGTATGGAAATTGCTGGAAATATCTATTGTAAAGATTGCGTAAATGAAATCGTTACAAAAAGTATTTTGGAAAAAGCGGTCCAAAACTCTGACAATGATCCAAAAACATTGGCTAAAGAACCTGCAGAGGAAGCAGTGGAAGAACCTGCAGACTTTATAGAACCTATTGAACCGATTACTCCTATTCAAGCAGAAGAAGTTGAGGAAGAGATAGTAAAACCTGTTGAAAAAGCTCCTGAAAACTTTGAAACAGACTTCGAGTATGAAACCGAATATGTTGAAACTTATGAAGAGGATGGAGCAGAAGACAGTTACTATGAAAATCCTGAACCAATTCCAGAACCTGAACCAGAATACAAAGAGCATGAAAGAAAACTTAAAGAAGAGGCTAATGCAAGGCAAGCCCCAATTGAGCCAATCCATACTGAGGACATTAATGAAGATTATTATTACGAAGAACCAATTCCAACTAAAACTCCAAGTAATGAACTTGAAGCAAAATATGAAAGATACTTAGAAGATTTATATTACGATGAAGAGGAAGTTGAAGATGTTATCCCTCAAGAACTTCTTGATGAGGTAGAAGAGGAAGCTCCTAAAGCCAAACCTCAAAGAGGAAGGAAAAGAAGGAGAAGACCAAGAGAAGAAAGTGAGGAATATTACGAAGGCCCTAGAAGACAAAGACCTCCAAAATATCCTCAAGATGATAGAGGGGAATACTACATTAACCCAAGAGAAGAGGACTTCGATGATGAATATATCGTTCCATCCCATAGCAGAAACAGACGTGACGGAGAAAGCTACGAAGAATTGAAAAGAAGAATCGAAAGAAACTATGAAATGGAACAAAAACAGAAGAAAAAAGGTCGCTTTAGAAGATCTAAAAAATCAAAACGTGACTATGATGATGAATTAGAGAACATTCAAGAAATGCACAGATTCCCAGACGAATATGAAGAGGAAAGTGGAAAACTGACAATTACTGAAATAATCCTTGCAATCATCTTAATCATTTTAATTATAGCACTTATCTTATATGTGATATACTTATTTAGATTAAGTGGGGATTACTCTAGTTTCATAGATGCGATTTTAGGATTAGTCCAAAATCCTGGAGAATTTGTGACTAATGTATTGAATTAATTTCAAATAGAGAAATTTATTTTCTCTATCTTTTTTTATTAACACTTTATTTCCAAACTTTTGCTCGACTTTAGTTAACAAAAGTTTGATTAAAATTCTTCCAAAACTTTTTTTAAAAACCTAAAAAATTTAATATATAACTATTTTTTAAATTAGTATT
>JAUNXF010000028.1 GCA_030539935.1 Methanobrevibacter sp. | reverse complement strand
GAGACCCTTGGGGATTCCACATTGCACAGGTAATTATTTCCGGAAGTGCAAAATTGGCTCACGTTAATCATGATTTGGCTACTCCTGACGCTAAGTTCTTGGGAGTAACTGCATCTGATATCATTGAATATGATCTTCCAACTGACCCATTGAAAGATATCGATGTATTAAGATTAAAGGAGCTTTCAAAAGACCCAAGGTATCAAACTGAGTTCTGGCAAACTGAAATTAAGAAAATGCTTAAGATTGGTAAGAAAGCAGAACAGCAATCTTTCTCCAAATATGGGCTTGAATATGTAGTAGATACATATTTCCCAGCTAAGTTATCTGAGCATGGAGAATTGAATTAGATTAATTTTAAATTAATTTAATTCATTTTTAAAGGGCTTTTATTTTAATTTTTTACTTATTTTTTTATTTTTTATTAATTTTTATTTTTTAGCTATTTTTGAAAATTTTCACTATTTTTCCAATATTTTTCCAAAACATTTATATATTAGAAAGTTCAACTTTAATATAGGTATACCCCCACAGGTATACACAAAAATTATTAAGGTGTTATTATGAAACAATGTATGGATTTAGATAATCTTCACAGAAGAATTAATAAAATTATCGGACAGTTAAATGCTATTGATCGTATGATTGAAGAAGATATTCCTTGTGAAAATATTTTAATGCAAGTAAACGCTTCTAAGTCTGCTTTACACAAAGTAGGCCATATTATAGTGGAAGGGCACCTTGAAAATTGCATTAGAAATGCAATTGAAGCAGGTGAAAGTGATGAAGCTATTAATGATGTTTCCACTATTTTAGAATATTATTCCAGAATATGATGTTATTCATATTATATTTTTTTTAAAAAGGTATATGCCTATATGGGTATACCTATATTGTATAGTTAGGGGGTTAAAAGATGAACATTAGAAAGCTTTTCCAAAATGATAATGATAAAAAAATCATTGATTTTAAGGGTCACAATATAAGGATTAAAGACTTTTTTATAGATAGTGGGATGCGTGATGTTTTATTCATCTTCATTTCCATTATTTCAGTAGTTCTAAGTTTCATTGGAACAGATATCTTCAGGTTTGATTTAGTTTGGATTGCAATAATATTCTGTGGTATTCCAATTTTCAAGGAAGCAATAATTGGTCTTTACAGAGAATTTGACATAAAGGCAGATGTTCTTGTAGCTGTTGCAATTGTCTCTTCAATTCTTATTGGTGAACTCTTTGCAGCAGGGGTAATTGCTGTTATTATGGCAATCGGTGGCTTTTTAGAGGACTTCACTGTTTCCAAGACAAAGGCAGGAATCAAGAAGCTCATTGACTTAAACCCTACTAATTGTACTTTAGTGATAAATTATAATCGAACTAATGAAAGCGAGATAGTTATTCCATCTAATTTGATTAAAGAAGGGGATGTTATAAAAGTTGTTCCTGGTGAAACAGTTCCAGTAGATGGCGCCATAATCAGTGGTAAATCATCTATAAATCAATCTGTATTGACCGGTGAATCTATACCTGTAGATAAGGTAGTTGGTGATGAGGTCTTTAGTGGAACCATAAATCTTTATGGTTCCTTCCTCATGAAAGCCACTAAAAAAGGTGAAGACAGCTCTCTTCAAAGATTAATTAAATTAGTCGAATCAGCAAATCCTGAAAATTCAGAGGTTGTTAAGACAGCAGATAAATGGGCGACTTTCATAGTTGTGATAGCATTTATTTGTGCAGTTTTGACTTTAATTTTTACAGGTGAAATTATCCGTGCAGTAACTATCTTAGTGGTATTCTGCCCATGTGCATTGATCTTGGCTACTCCGACAGCTATTATGGCTTCAATAGGAAATTTGACTAAAGTGGGCATTTTGGTCAAGGAGGGGATTTCCATTGAAAAATTAGCAATAATAGATCATATGATTTTTGATAAGACCGGCACTTTGACTTATGGGAAACCTATGGTTACAAATATCATTCCTTTTAGTGATGCATCTTATGATGAAATTACTGAAAACGAGTTGATTCATTTGTTTGCATCATTGGAAAGTTCTTCTGAACATCCTTTAGCGAAAGTAATTGTCAAATATTATAAGGATAATAGTGATGAAGCTTTAGAAAAGGTGTCAAACTTTGAGATGATTATTGGAAAAGGCGTTAAGGCTGATTTGGACGGCAGCACTCTCTGTGCAGGAAATGAAGAGTTATTAAATTCATTGAATATTGATGTTCCCAATGATTTCAAGGAGGGGAACATATCAGAATATTTGAATTTAGGTTCAACTCCAATTTATCTTGGAAGGGATGGAAGATTGTTAGGCGCTGTTTTATTGTCTGATGTCTTAAGGGATGATGCAGCGGATCTTATAAGTCAATTGCATAAGTTAGGAATCAAATCCACTTTGCTTACAGGAGATAATAGGAATGCAGCAGAGCATATTGCATCTGATGTAGGAATTGATGATTTAGAGTACAATTGCTTGCCTGAAGATAAGATCTCTAAAATTAGAGAGTTCCAATCTTCCAATAAGCGAGTTGCTATGATAGGTGATGGGATAAATGATGCGCCGGCACTTCGACAAGCGGACATTGGAATTTCAATGGGCGGTGTAGGCAGTGACATCTCAATTGAGGCATCTGATGTATGCCTTGTAAGTGATGACATTAAGCATATTCCACATTTGCTTGCACTTTCCAGAAAGACCATTCAAACAATCAATATTGGAATCGGATTTGCCTTGGGATTAAATATTATTGCAACAATACTTGCCGCATTTGGATATTTGGGTCCTATTGGAGGAGCCTTTGTTCATAATATCGGTTCCGTACTAGTGATCATTTACTCATCTTTACTTTTAAGATACGAGTATAAATAAATTTAGTTTAAGATAAATTATTTAGTTAAAAAAAAAGAATTGGATTAGGATATGATATTAGATCAGCATAAAAAACATAAATA
Source organism: Methanobrevibacter sp. (assembly GCA_030539935.1). Taxonomy (GTDB): domain Archaea; phylum Methanobacteriota; class Methanobacteria; order Methanobacteriales; family Methanobacteriaceae; genus Methanobrevibacter. Next base: position 14,690 of record JAUNXF010000028.1, on the reverse strand, counting down.
AAGCTTATGGGTTATTTTTTTCTTAGCTTAGCATATTTTTGCCATGTTTTATATGCTTTTGTAGATTTGAAATGTTCAATTTCCTTTTCTAACTTTTTATTTTTAGCTTTTAATTTTTTATTCTCTTTTTTTAATTTTTCTTCAGATTCTTTAATCCCATCAGGGCTTTCATTTATAAAATAAGATTTGATTATTGATATTGTTTCCTTATTGCCTAATGGGTCATGCCCGCTATTGCTATGATAGAAATGAATATTTAGGTTTTCATTGAAGCAATCCAATTGGGATGCTTTGTTTATGAATGGAACCGCATGATTATTCAAATCTGCATTGGAATCGGCGTTTACATAGTAATCGATTTGAGGCATATAGTTTTCTTTTTTGAATAGTTCAACAATATCCAACCTATATGGGAACTTATCATACACCTCTTGAATATCCCTTCCTTCAAATAGGGTATTCATAGCCATATCGACATGTTCTTGATGATAATTAAGCACGAAGAATTGGGCATTATTCACAATGACTCCTGATTCCCTTATTAAAGTTCCAAGGCCTAATGAAGCGAATCCCCCACCAGAGCTTCCGTAAAATAAAACATCTTCATTTTTGATGTCTTGATTTTCCATGAGCTTCAGGATTATGTCTGAAATGGTTTTTAGGTACCAATGGTCTTCATCTCCAATATACCAGCCTATTCTCACATCATCATTCAAGTAAAAGATAGGGTCTGTATAGACAATGAATGATTGATCGAAATATTTGTGCCAAGACCATCTTGAAAAAAATAGGGGTGTTATCAAATCTCCTTTTGCTCTGCCGGTATGTGCGCCGCTGCCTGCACAGATCAATTTTGAACTTGTGGACTTAAAGTTTATCATAAAGTTATATTTGACTCCTTTATGGCTAATTTCCAAACCAAATAACTCATCTAAAGGAAATTTGAAATCTTTTATTTCATCAATGTTCAATTTAATAAATTCATCAACAATATCAGACATTTTTACACCTTTTAATAGGGGAATGAGAAATAGATTAACAATATTTATTTACATTATTTGTCAATTTTATTTTTTATATTTTGTGCAATGTTCCTATTAACTATTTCCCATATCTAAAATTTTATCTTTAGGTGTTTCTTGTGGGGATTTTCTTTTTGATTATTTTCTATTTTAATGAGGGATTTCCTTTTTTGATTATTTTCTATTTTAATGAGGGGGATTTTCTTTTCAGATTTTAGAAAATTTTATTCAATACTTTTTATATAATATCTATTATCTTAAAATAGTAATAATTTAAATACCAATACTACAAAATTAAGACTGTATAATTAAGAAAATATTTCATATAATATAGAGTGTATGCATTAAGAAAGAGATTTCAATGTCATGCTTTCATTTTTATAATTATTAAGAGGGGTCATATGGATAAGGATTCTGAAATTTTAAAAAATCTCATTGGAGATATATTGAAATTTGCAAAAAAGTATTCTGATGCTTTGGATAAAGGTTCTGCTCCTTTATGGTACTATGCAAAGGAGAATTATAATGTCACATTAGATGCAATTCTATTTAACGACATTCTCAATTGGCTGACTTATTTGGGATTAAGTGATGGCAATCTCTGCAAAGAGGAATTAAAATTCATTAATTACATTTTGGATACCAGTTTCTCAAAAGAGGATATCCTGGATTATTTGAATAATAATCCTATGGATGATTATGAAAATACAATTCCAACATCCTTTATAGTGTTTTATGAATTTGACAAGTATACAAGGGATAATGGGAATAAGAGCAGTGGAGAAATAGTTGAATCATTGTATAATATTTTTGGAAGCGTTGGCCAACAATTCATTAAGTTGGATAAGGACCTTACAGAATCTGAAAAGGAAGCTTTTGAAACATTTATGGGAAATCTAAGAATAAATCTGGATGACTTGAAGAAATTTAATTATCAGAATATGGTAATGGATTTGAATACTGAAATTTTGGAAAATATTTTAGATTTTAAAGCTTTAAAAGAAGTATTTGATGAGCATGACCCTATTGTTTTAGATAAGGATTGGGCAGAGTCTGGTTCTGCATTCAATACTGATTATTTGGATGTTTTAGATAAGATATTTGATAAGAAAGAGGATTCTGATTCTTCAAAGCATGATTCTAAAGGAGATTCTCATTCTTCTAAAATTGATGAGAAAGTTGATTCTAAAAATGAATTGTTGGACAAATTTAAAGATAGCCTGGATAATATTTACTTAGAAAATCTTTCTCATGAAAATGGGGCTGGAGAAAGTTCAGAAAATGATGCTGACAGTAATTCAGATAAAAGTTTAGCCAGTGATGAAAAGGATAAGGCGGATGAATCTGATTTGGATAATGAAGTGGATCTGGAGGATGAGCAAACTTTAGAAGACATTTTAGCTAAATTAAACAAGCTGGTTGGTCTTGAGAATGTAAAGAAAGATGTAAATTCATTGATAAACCTTATTCAAATTAGGAAAATCAGAGAAGAGAGGGGAATCAAACAACCGGATATGTCCCTCCACTTGGTATTTTCTGGAAATCCTGGAACAGGCAAGACAACTGTTGCCAGATTGCTTGGAGAGATTTATTCCAAACTTGGAATATTGTCTAAAGGTCATTTGGTTGAAACTGATAGGAGTGGCCTTGTAGCAGGTTATGTTGGTCAAACTGCAATTAAAACTCAAGATAGGATTAAAGAGGCAATGGGCGGAATCTTGTTCATAGATGAAGCTTATTCGCTATCTGCATCAAAAGGTGAAAACGATTTTGGTCAGGAAGCCATTGATACCATTCTAAAGGCTATGGAGGATAATCGTGAAGATTTCATTGTTATAGTTGCAGGCTATCCTAAGTTAATGGATGATTTCTTGCATTCCAATCCTGGTTTGGAGTCAAGATTCAATAAGCATCTCTTCTTTGATGATTATAATCCTCAGGAATTGTTTGACATATTCGTATCTATGGAAGAAGGTTCAAGTCTAAAACTTGATAAGAAGGCGGAAGAATTCCTTAAAGGTCACTTTGAAGATGTCTACAAATGCAGAGGCGAAAATTTTGCAAATGGAAGGTATGTAAGGAATATCTTTGAAAAGGTCTTATCAAATCAGGCGGACCGTTTGGTAAATATTGAAGACATTTCTGATGAGGATTTAAATACTCTAATCATAGAAGATTTTCATGATTGCTGGTAAAAATTACAATGCTTTTTAGACATTTCTTTGTTTTAAGGCCTATGTGAAGTGATTGTATGATTGGTTTGGATGAATTAAGAAAAGAGCTTGAAGAATTGACTAAGGATTATAAGTCTTTTAAATTTGAGTATATTGACACATACACAATTGTAGTTGAACCATGGACTAGATTAAAATGTCAATTCGGTTGTCCTAATTATGGCAAAACACTTGTATGCCCTCCCTATACGCCTAAGGCGGAAGAATTTATGGGGATGGTGAATTCTTATAAAACAGCCATTCTTTTTGAGATCAGTTTGGCTTCAATTGAGGATGATATTGGTGGAATTTCTAAAATAGCTGTTGATATAGAGAACCTATGTGCTCATTTTGGTTATTATAAGGCATTTGGCATGGGTGCAGGTCCTTGTATGGTTTGCAAGTCTAAAGGTGAAGAATGTTCCTTGGATGAATGTAAATACCCTCTGGAAGCCCGTCCTTCAGGTGAAGCTTGTGGTGTAGACATTCATAAGACAATAGAAAATAATGGCTATGACGTTTTAGGAATTGATGAGGAGAATAACAGCTATTTCTGTTATGGCATTGTTCTTTTAGAGTGAATTCTCTTTTTATTCTATTATTCTATTATTCTCTTCTCTTCTCTTCATTGTTCTTCCACAGCGAATTTTCTTTTTTTATTTTCTTTTTCATTTTCTTCGGATTGTTTTTTTATAGTGAATTTTCTTTTTTCTTTGTTCATTTGTTTTATTGGAATAGAATTAACTTGGCTTCTTTAAATCAAATATCAAATTATATATAGATTAAATAATAAAACTTAAATTATATAATTATTGAATTTTTATGATTTTATATAAATTTAATATTCTAAAAAGGAAGTTTAAAAAATGAAATCTGTAGCTATTAATGGATTTGGAACTATTGGTAAGAGAGTGGCGGATGCAGTAGCCGCTCAAGATGACATGAAAGTGATTGGTGTAAGCAAGACCAGACCAAACTTTGAAGCAAGAACTGCTGTGGAAGAAAAAGGATATCCTTTATACATTGGAATTCCTGAAAGGGAACCTCTCTTTAAGGAAGCGGGAATTGAAATTGCAGGTACTGTTGAAGACATGATTCAAGAGGCGGATATTGTAGTTGACTGTACTCCTGGAAACATTGGACCTCAAAACCTTGAGATGTATAAAAAAGCTGGAGTAAAGGCTATTTACCAAGGTGGAGAAGACCATGAATTAACTGGATTGTCCTTTAACTCATTTGCTAACTATGATGATTCATATGGTGCAGATTACGCTAGGGTAGTGTCTTGTAACACTACTGGATTAACCCGTACCTTGCACACTCTTAATCCATTGGTTGACATTAAGAAAGTTCGTGCTGTAATGGTTAGAAGAGGATCTGACCCATCTGAAATCAAGAAAGGCCCTATCAACGCTATTGTTCCTAACCCTCCAAAAGTGCCTTCTCACCACGGTCCTGATGTGCAGACTGTAATGAAAGGCATTGATGTAACTACAATGGCATTGCTTGTGCCTACCACTTTAATGCACCAACACAACCTAATGGTTGAAATCAATAATGAGGTAAGCACTGATGAGGTTATTGATGCATTAGAAAAACGTTCCAGGGTTATGGTGGTTGAAGCGGCTGCCGGCCTTGACTCAACTGCAGCACTTATGGAGTATGCTAAAGATTTAGGAAGAAGCAGAAACGACTTATATGAGATTCCAGTATGGAAAGAATCCATTAACGTAGTGGGCAATGAATTGTTCTACATGCAGGCTGTACACCAAGAATCTGATGTAGTGCCTGAAAACGTGGATGCTATCCGTGCAATGTTGGAAATGGAATCTGATAATGAAAAATCCATTGCTAAAACCAATAAGGCTATGGGAATTTTCTAAATCAGCAATTATTAATTAAATAGATTAAATCATAGATTTAATTTATTTTTCTTTTTTTACTTTTCAAAACTAAACATTCTTTTTTTAATTTAAATATTTTCTGTGATTTTATGAGGGATAAGGTTATTTTTGGTCCAGCGGGAAAGCCGATTGATTTTAAGGGAAAGGCATTTGAGTCCCCTAAGTTTTTAGGGCCTCTCGGTTTATATGCCTTTGAATACCAATCAACTTATGGAGTTAAAATTGGAGAGTCCACTGCACTTAAACTAAGGGAATGTGCAGATGAGTATGGTGTTTTGATGTCTATGCATTGTCCATATTATATCAATGTATGTTCCAAGGAAGCCGAAAAGATTGATGCCTCAATTGAAAGGCTGGTTCAATCTGCAAAGATTGGAGAGTTTATGGGAGCATATAGGCTCGTTTTCCATCCGGGGTTCTATTCCAGTAGAAAACCGGAGGCATGTATGGAATTGGCTAAGAAAACTTACACAAGACTTATTGAAAGGTGTGAAGAGGAAGGAATTGAAGACTTTACCTTTGCTCCTGAAACAACTGGTAAACGTTCTCAATTAGGAAATATTGACGAAATCATTGAGATGTGTGCCAGCTTTGACAATTTCGAACCTACAATTGACTTTGCCCATGTCCATGCAAGGGGAAGGGGAATCCTGAATAAAAAGGAGGATTATAATTGCATATTCTCCAAGCTTGAAGACAATTTGGATATTGATAGGCTTCATTGCCATTTCACTACAATCGAGTATACTGATAAGGGTGAGAAAAAGCATCATACATTAGCGGAGGATGATGAGTATGGTCCACATATTAGGGATCTTCTATTGAATCTTATAGAAAACGATTGGAAGGCAACCATAATTTGTGAAACACCTTTAATAGACCAGGATGCCTTAAGAATGAAACAGTTGTATGATACTTTAATTTAGCTTGTTTTTTTTTAGTTAAATTTATTTTTCATATATCTTTTAAACTTAATCTGATAATGAAAATATTTATATAATGTTAAAAATATAATAACAAATCTAAACAAAAAATTAAAAAGTTTATTCAATTTTTCTACAATTTTTTAATTTTTTTAGAATATCTAATTATTAAAATAGTCTAATTTGATGTGATGAATGTGAAATCTGAAAATAAGAGTTCAAATATTAAGAAATCAGAAGTTTCCATTAGGAATAAAACAGGGTTCAATGAAAAGGAAACTCAAGTTCTCGTATTGGAAACTGCAGGATATCCTTTTAATTTTGGCCTATTGGAAGGACCTAATTTAGAGATTTCTGATAAGGTTCTATTTGAACAGTATGCAATAGATCAATGGAGCGGAACATCCGTTAGAACAGGCTCTTATCTTTTTGATCAAAAGATTATTCCGGATTTTGCATTTAAGGTCATAACTGCATATCCTGAAGACTCTGTAATAGGGGAAAGCACTTCAATTGAAATTGTTATTCCAAATGAGGAAAAGCATGATTCCATAAAAAGAGTCAGGTCCAATGTTTTCTTTGATGATGTTGTTGGTCAGGAGAATGCGAAGAAAAAATCAAAACTTATTTACAAATACCTGCAGGATCCTGAGAAGTTCGGCAACTGGGCGCCTAAAAATGTTTTATTCTATGGTCTTCCAGGAACTGGCAAAACAATGCTTGCAAAGGCATTGGCAAATGAATTGCACATTAACCTATTCTTGGTTAAGGCTACTTCATTGATTGGAGATCATGTTGGAGATGCAGCAAATAAGATTCATGACTTATATGAAACTGCATTGAAATCAGCTCCTGCCTTGATATTTATAGATGAGATTGATGCAATTGCACTTCATAGGTCTTTCCAATCATTAAGAGGTGATGTTTCTGAAATTGTAAATTCCCTTTTAACTGAAATGGATGGAATCAATCCTAATGATGGTGTTGTAACAATTGCAGCAACCAACAATCCATCTTCCATAGACTTTGCTATTAGAAGTCGGTTTGAAGAGGAAATTGAATTCAAGCTTCCAAATGACGATGAAAGAAGAGAAATTTTCCAGTTGAATCTCAACACTTTCCCAATTGGCTATGATCTGGACATTGAAAAATTGGTTAAGCTTTCAAAAAGAATGTCTGGAAGGGACATTAAGGAAAAGATATTAAAGACAGCCCTTCATAATGCAATTATCAATGATAGGGAAACAGTAACAATGGATGATATCCATTTCGCATTGGAGCTTAATAAATATAAAAAAGAAGAAGTTAAGGGAATGTTTGAATAGTGAACATTCCACTTTTTAATGGAATGTTTGAATGGCTTGCATTCCACTTTTTTTAATTAAGAATATTTAAAAAATTATAAAAATAGGAAAAATTTATTAAAAAAACTTTTTTTTATCACTTTATTTTTAGAAATTATCTTTTTAGAATGGCTTCACACATTTTAATGACATCCTCTTCGTTGTTTTTAGCGGATTGCTTCACACTTTCGGAAATGTCATAAAATATTTTATTCACTATTGACTGAGTCATCTTATCTATGGTTTTTATATCCTTTGCATCTACATTATTCAATTTAACTATGCCCTTTTGACTCTCACGTTGTCTTATCTCTTCCATAGACTCTCTTAAACTGCCAAGTACAGAATTTATTTCAATTAAATTAAAGGATTCTTTAAGTAAATCAAACTCATTTTCAATTATCTTTTCCGCTTCAATGACTTCATTCTCACGAAGCTTTTTATTCTTTTCTGCAATTCCTCTTAAGTCATCAATATTGAAAAGGTCAATGCCCAATTCCTTAACGTCATCCTCAATATCTCTTGGGTTTGCAATGTCAATGAAAATCATTTTTTTAGGCATTTCATCATCAAACACTTTCATCAATCTTTCTTTATTGATGATTGGATGGGGTGATCCTGTAGAGCTGATTACCAAATCGGCATTGAGTAATTTTTCTTCGAGGTTATCGAATAATATCGCTTCCCCTTCAAGCTCTTCAGCCAATTGGACCGCTTTATAGTATGTTCTGTTAGCTACAAAAATTGCCTTCAAGTTCTTTTCAGCCAATGCCTTTGCAACAAGGGTTCCCATTTTTCCTGCACCAATAACAAGAACATGCTTGTCCTGCAAGTCTCCAAGATGCTCTTCTGCAAGGTCAACCGCTGCTGAACCGATGGAAATGGAACCTTGATTGATTTTAGTCTTATTTCGTACAACTTGGCCAACGTGGATTGCTTTTGTAAAAACAGTATCTAATGTTTTTCCGCAGTGGCCTTCCTTTTCACTTTTCTTTTTGGAGTCTTTGATTTGGCCTAAAATCTGGTCTTCACCAATAATCATTGATTCAAGGCCGGAACTCATTCTGAATAAATGGATTACTGCATCATCATTGTATTGGATGATGACATATTTGTTATCACAATCCAAGTCCTCATCGGCATAATCATCAGTATAAAGGAAATATTCATATCTGTTGCATGTATTGATTTCAATATATTCTTTAATGTCTATCCTTTCTTTTAATGTGGAAAATAATTTTTTCAAGTCTTTTGATACTTTTTCCATAGTTTCTATATCTGCAAGGGTGTGGTCAACACGTATATTGATTATCAATTTTGATTCTCCTTTATTGTGATAAGTTTGAGTTAATAAGGTTTTCTACAAGGCCTTTGGCTTCATCAAGTTTGCCCTCTTTTAGGCATTGCTTTATCTCTTCATCATCTAAAATGTTTTCAAGATATTCTTTTCTTGTTTTTTGGCTTGCTATTCTTTCCTTTAGGATTTTTCTTGCATAATCTTGAAGTTTTATCTCAAGAATATCTTCTTGTGTAATGATGGATTGGATTTTCTTTCTGAGTTCACGAGCCATTAAGGGACTTTGTCCATTTGTAAAAATGGATATTTCTATATCATCAATTAAGAAACTTGTAGGAGCAATTATATTTCCTTTTTCTGGCTTATCTGCCCTATTTATTAATTTCCCTTGACTGATTGATGCTATGTATTCGCATAGTTCCTCATCGCCGCTTGCGGTAATCACTATGTCGCTCCATTTAACCATTTCATCAAGGTCTTTTAAAGGTGTTAAGATAGCTCCTTTTTCAGTTAATTCATCATCAATTGAATTTCCTGCCAAAATAACATTTGCTCCCTTATCTAAAAAGCGATGGGCTCTTCTTTTAGCCACTTCTCCAGTGCCTAAAATGAAGACATTCTTGTTTTCCACTTCCAAAAAGAGAGAGGTCAATCCCATATTATCACTTAATTTATTTCTTAGTTAAATTTAGAAATATATTTTTAATATTTTATTCAATTGATTAAAAAGGGGTTTTTATTTGTTTTGCTCGTTTTCCAATTCTTTAAGCTTTAATAATTTAACAGCCATTCTTAAATCATTGTTACAGTCTGCAAGCACCTTTTCAGCTTCCTCTTCGCTAATGTCAAAGGTTTGTGAAAGTGCAAATACTGCTTCATTTGAGGTTGGTGGAGTGCCTGCTTTTAAGATTACTTCAGATAACTGTTTTTTAAGGTCCATGTATTCCTCTTCGCTCATTCCTATCTGATTTAAGGTCATGTCTCTTAAAGGACAAGGTTTTGAAGTTTTACAACACCAAACGAGTGATCCGAAACAGGTTGCTGGGCCTTCCCCCAATCTGGTTTCTCTTGCAAATTTTTGTTTAATGTCTAAGAATTCTTGAGGAGTTAATCCAACTTCCCTTAAAGCACCCATTATAGGGCAAGGTTTTACAGGGGGACAACAAAATGCGAGTCCTCTTACGTCTCCTCCTCTACAAATATGTGATGGTGAATTTTCCCATGCCATAATTTTTCTCCTAATTTTTGTAATTGATAGTAAGTATAATCTGATATTTCCTTAAATAATTTTTTAAACTAAAAATTAATTAATCTTTACTTATCATTAATCTTTAATTAGTATACTTAAAATTTAATTAGAATTAATTAAATTTAAGTTAATATCATAACATAGTTAATTTTGTTTGTTTATATTAATATAATTTATTAATATTTTTAATTATTTTATGTTAATCAGTAAAAACAGTATTAAAATAGATGTAATAATTTTAAAAAAGTATTAATGTTTTCAATTAAAAAATAAAAAGTTAGTTAGGAGTATTAGCTCCCAACTGATTGGAATATTTTGCCAAGGATTTTAAGGCGAGGCCTCAAAAAACTTGTTTAGTGATCTTTAATCATATCTGCTTTTTCTTCACCAGTCAATTCTGCAACGATTTCTTCTGGAGTTCCGGTACTGAGGAGTTTTCCTCCTCTCATTAGGCTTGCCTTATCACAGACATCCAATACGAAGTCCATATCGTGAGAAATGATTACAAAGGTTTGGTCCAATTCATCTCTTGCCTTTAGGATTGAATTGGTTACAATGATTCTTGTAACTGGGTCCATGGTACCTGTTGGTTCGTCCAATACGACAATGTTAGGTTCTTTGATAAGAACTTGTGCAAGGGCGACTCTGTGTCTTTCCCCTCCACTTAATTCATCTTGCCATTTGTTTAATATGCTCATGGATTTGTCCTTTTCGAATCCTACAGTTTCAAGAATGTGTGCAGCTTTGATTTTTGCAAATTCTGCAGGCAAGTTTAAGCTGATTGCATCAGTTAAGTTTCCTAATATGTCTCTGTGAGGATATAATGAGTATTCTTGGTGCAATAAGCCTAAGTATGGAGTTACACGGCCTCTATTTAATGGGCCTGGCTTTTTCATGTCAATCCATTGGTCACCTAATCTTATTTCAAGTTCTCCTGAACTTGGTTCGGTAAGCCCAATCATCATTCTAGTCAAGGTAGTTTTACCGGATCCACTAAGTCCTACAATACCGTAGATTTCTCCTTGGTTGATTGTCAAGCTAACTCCATCTACTGCTTTAACAACACCTCTTTCAATGGAGTAGTAATGTTTCTTAATGTCTTGGACTCTAATGATCTCTTCAGTGTGCTCAACTCTTTCCACCTGTTCGGCTTGAGGAACGGTTTCCAGGAATTTTGGAACGATATCATCAGGGTGGCCATGTTCGATGATTTCCCCATGGTCCAGCCAAATTGCGTCATCTGCCAAGTGATTCATAACTTCAGGCCAGTGGGAAGTGATTACCATACTGATTCCTTCATCCTTAACACCTTCGATCAAGGTTTGGTGAAGCTTTTCAGCGGTTTGTGGGTCTAATGTTCCTGTTGGTTCGTCTGCCAAGAGCAACATAGGGTTTTTAGCCAATTGTCTTGCAAGCACTACCCTTTGCTTTTCTCCTCCACTTAAGTCACGTGCAACGTGAGTTACCCTGTGGCTCATTTGAACCATTTCCAATAAGTCAATGGCATTGTAGATATTCTCTTCTTCGTATCTGCCTTCGTCACCCATTGCATTCAATACGTTGTCAATTACAGTCTGTTCATCGTACAATGCAAAGTTTCTTTGAAGCATAATGGAAATTCTTCTTCTGATTGCAGCCTTTTCCAATCTTCCTGCATTCCAGAAGTCGATTTGTTGAGCTTTGAGTTCTGCCCCACATTGAGGGCATTTTTCGCCAGCCTTTGAAGCAGGCTCAACATGCAAACATTTTTTGTTTTCACATATTGCCAAATCAAAGAGAACTTGCCCACTGTCTGGAGCATATTCCTTTGTACCTCTTAGCATGTTGATTAAAACAGACTTTCCACTACCACTTCTACCGAGAATACCTAAGGTAGAACCTTCTTCTATAGTTAAGTTAATATCTTTAAGAACTGGTTCCCCGTTAAATGACTTATTAATATTTTTTAAAGTTATGAAAGACATAAGCCCACCTAAATAATTAGTTGATTATTATTAATTTTTTAGTTGCATTTTTATTTTTAATTAAATTTATTAATTCATTAATAATTTATTAAGTTATATGTATATTATTTATTAATGATATTATTAATATAAATTTTGATATTTTTTCATATTTTTATTACTTTTGATATTATTAATATTATTAATTCTCTTGCTTGTAATTAGATCCACAAAGAGGAGTTCCACATTCTGGACATTTGATGTTTCTGCATGGAAAACCCCTGATTTTTGGTGCAGTATAACCACATTTTGGGCATTCGCATGCTTTTGATGGTCCTCTGCCACTTCCTGGACCTCCAAATGATTTCCTTTCATTTATTGGAAATTTGGAAGCTTCCGGAACATTGTATATTTGCGGATTTTCCATTGAATTAGCATTTGGATAAGTGTTATTTGAACCATCCTTGACTATTTCAATGTTTTCAGAATTGCAGTCTGGACAGTTGGTATATTCCTTTTTTGGATTGTTCCATTGGAATCCACAATTCTTGCATATGTACATTTTATCCTCTGTGTAATAATTTTCATTGTTTATTTCAATTTTCTTTCCTTCAATTAAAGACATTGCCGTCTTTTTTCTTGCAGAATTGATTATCCTATGGAATGTTGGCTGTGATATTCCCATTAATTCTGCAGCTTCCTTTTGCTTTATATTGTGATAATCACCTAATCTGATTGCTTCAAATTCATCAAGATTCATTTTTATGCTTTCAAGATCATCCTCATTTGAAAGGGCTCCATGAATTATGCAATTGTATTTTGGTTTTTTCACAATTCTTCGCTCTATCTTTGGCCTAACCATTCATTCGCTCCTTTTTTTATTAGGATTATTCCTTGTACTAAATATGTCAATAATGATTTTCATTATGAATATATATTTATTATGAATATATATTCATAACATTTAATATATAGTTTGTCTTTTGAAAATGTGCAGAGGTTATTAATGCAAAATTTTATAAACTAAAAATACAAATTAAAGATAAGCAATTATTTTAGAGTGACTCATAAGATAATCATTTTTTCCAAGAAAATTTTGGAGGTATTGAAATGGGGGAACTGTCTAAGTTGCCAAATATTGGTAAAGTATTGGAAAATCAATTAAATGATGTTGGAATAAATACTGTAGATGATTTGATTGATCATGGAAGTAAAGAGGCATGGTTAAAGATTAAGGAAGTGGATGACAGTGCATGCTTGAATAGGTTGATGGCACTTGAAGGAGCTATCCAAAATATTCGTTGGCATAACTTATCAGATGAAGACAAGGATGATTTAAGAAGCTTTTATGATTCACAAAAGGAATAGATTATTTTTAATCATAAAAAATACTTTTAATCATAAAAAAGAATAAAAATAAGGTATTCATTAAAATTTAAACATATTAATGAAGTTAAAATTAGAAATTAAAAAAAAGAAAGAAGTTAGAATTAGAAATTAAAAAAATAATAAAAAAGAAAAAAGTTAAAAATTATTTTAACTTTTTAATATATTTTTCATGCTATTTTTCCAGTTGCAGACTTGGACTTTATGTTTTTGGTTCCTAGGAATGCAACTTGATATTTGTTTGACTTAAGATTTTTCACTTTGATTGTTTTGGTGGCCACTCCATCTTTAACATTAACTGTATAGAACTTGCCATCTACAGTAAACTTAACTTTTCCCTCGTTGACCTTTTTATTATTCTTAAATTTTAAATTGGCTTTTAATTCTATATTTTCATTGCCAGATGAACTGATGTCTTTTGCTTTAAGAATAATTGAAGTTTTCTTGATTATTATTGTTTTATATTTAGGTTCAACTTTTATGTTAGGTTCCTCACAGCTGACTTTTGCTTTATAGGTTCCTGGTTTCAAGTAATCAGGTGTGATATAATTAATTCCTTCTTCGTTGGTGTAATAGAATTCCTCATCTATTCTTTTTCCATTTTTGTAGTAATCGACACGGAGTATTGTTTCAATTCCTTTTCCGTTTGTTTTATTCACGATTTTCACATCAAAAGATTTTCCAGAATTATATTCTCTAGTGAAAGTTTTATCATTTTCAAACTTGATTTTAGCATTTGTCTTGTCGATAATTTTAAGTTTTTCAGCTGTATTTTCATCCACTTTTCCAGTCACTTTCAGTTTTTTGGCCTTTTGGAACGCTTTAACAGACCTTACTGTACAAGGACCATACCAGCCATCCACCTTTAGGTAGTGACCTTTGTATCTTAGGTAGTATCCATTCTTCTTTAAGGCTTTTTGAATCTTTTTGACAGTTGCTTTGTTTTTGCTGTTCTTTCCAATGGTCTTAAAGGTAGTTTTGGAACTTTTCTTAGATTTAGTGCTCTCTTTTTCGATTGCTTTTTTTGCTTTTGGTTTGACACTCGCTTTTACAGTATCCTCTTTCTTGTTCTCTGATGTAATTTCCTTATCATCGCCATCATTTGTTGATGTGCCCTCTCCTAAAATAAGTTCACCGTTATCATTATTTGTTGAAATGTCATCTTGTATGTTTTCCTCTAAATTAAGATCCTGAGTATCGTCTGTAGTGACAACATCGCTTGCAGGAGTGTCTGCAGCACTTGCTGCTGCTATGGAAACCATACCAACAATGAGTATTATTGCTAAAAATAGGTATTTTCTATTATTCATACTCTTTCCCATATATATTCTTTACTCTGTTAATTATTGCATATACATTAGCATATGATGATTTCTTATTAATTAATTTTATTATAATTTTATTTTATTA
>JAUNXF010000098.1 GCA_030539935.1 Methanobrevibacter sp. | reverse complement strand
AATGTAATTGTTTATCAAATATACAATTAATTTATTTATTTTTAAAATAATTATTATTATGATTATTAAACTGATGTGTTATTAAATAATTTTGGAGAATGTGTAGGAGGAGAATTTTTGAGCAAACCACAAAATAACGATCAACAAGAATATAGAAGAGTGCGCACTCCTAGAAAAGGAGAAATTCCAGGAGTCGTAGAACAGATAATGGGACATGGAAAGATTAAAGTAAGATGTGCTGATGGCAATATCAGAATGACACGTATTCCAGGCAAAATGAAAAAAAGGATTTGGATACGTGAAGGTGATGTGGTTCTTGTAAAACCATGGGATTTCCAATCAGACCAAAAAGCAGATGTGATTTGGAGATACACAAGAACTGAATCCAATTGGCTTGAAAGAAAAGGCTATTTAACTATGTAATTAAGTAAATCTGATTTACTTATTAATCTTATTATCCTTTCTTTTATTCTATTTATTCTATTTATCCTATTATTCTTATTCTATTTTATTCATGTTTTAAAACTTTTTTTAGTCGAATGCTTAATTTTAAACGGTGTTTCTTATGGAAGAAAATCCAATAATGGCTAATGATGATATTGAACTTATTGAAGATGATTCAAGTCTAGTTGAATCTGATGGAGAGGTTATGGATGAGAATCCGAGAGTGGCTAAAGCCGATGCAGAAGTTCAAAAATTGATTTCGCAAAAAAGAATAAAAGATTCTGATGATCGTAAGGTCTCTAGTGAAATCTTTGATAAGGCAACATTGCAAGTGCTTTATAAATTGGCGAATCAAGGTCATTTGGATGTTTTGAATGGTGCAATCAGTACAGGTAAGGAAGCCAACGTATTGAAGGGAATTAAGGATGACGGTTCCATAGTTGCTGTTAAGATTTATAGGATAGCCACTTCAGATTTTAAAAAGATGCAGTATTACATTGCAGGAGACCCTCGTTTTAATGTCAGATCAAGCAATAAAAGGCAATTGATCAATAATTGGGTCAATAAGGAATATAGGAATCTAACAAGACTTAAGGATGCTGGAGTATATGTTCCGGAAGCCATTACAAGTATGAGCAATGTTCTGATTATTGAATTCATTGGTGATGTTGATGGGAATCCGGCTCCAACAGTGAAAAACCTTCCGCCTCAAGACCCAGAGGACTTTTATGAAAAATTGGTGAATCAAATGTATAGATTCATAAACAAGGCCAATCTTATTCATGGGGATTTGTCAACTTACAATATTCTGAATTACAATGAAGAGCCTGTGATCATTGATGTTTCACAATCTGTTGTGCGGGACCATATAATTGCTAATGAACTGCTTGAGAGAGACATTAAGAACATTAGCTTTGAATTTTCCAAAATGGGAGTTGATACTTCCATTGAAGATTTGACTGAACGTTTGATTAAGTAATGATATCAGTTATTTTCTTAAAGTTTTTTAGGGAATATCTTAGGATAATTAGCGGATAGTTTCTTAAAGTTTTTTTAAGGAATGTTCTTTAAACTTAATTCTTTAGAAATATTAGTTTTCAAATGCTCTTAGGAAATCTATTTTTTATAAATATTAAATAAATATTTTTATAGTTCCAATTAGGTTTCCATTAAGGGTATTTTTTAATTTTATCAAAATATTTATTAAATTTAATTGAAATATTTAATATATAATTGTGAATCAAATTATTAAAATAATCAAAGAGGTGAATGAATTGCCGGAAACTGACTATCTTAAAGTTCCTGCAGACAGAGTAGGCGCTTTAATTGGAACAAAAGGAGAAACCAAACAATTAATTGAAAATGCAACTAACACTCATTTAGATATTGATAGTGAGGAATGTACTGTAGCTATTTATCCTAATGAAAATATGGAAGATCCTCTTGGTGTATGGAAAGCAAATCATATTGTGAAAGCTATTGCTCGTGGTTTTAATCCTCGTGTGGCATTAAAATTAAATAAAGATGATACTTATTTGGAAATAATTAAATTGCCTTTGTATGTTGGAAAATCCAAAAAGGCTATGGCAAGATATAAGGGCAGAATCATTGGAAAGGATGGAAAAACTAGGGAAATAATTGTGGATATGGCTGAAGTGGATATGGCAATTTATGGCAAGACCGTTTCATTGATTGGTGAACTTCAAAATGTGATGGTTGCTAAAGAAGCGGTTGAAATGATTCTTAACGGATCAAGACATAAATCTGTCTATGCATTTTTGGAAAATAAGAAAAATGAACGTAAAATGAAGGAATTTAAGGAAGTCGTTGGAATAGAAAGGGATGAAATTCAATTCCGTGATGACTTGGATTAGAATCCTTTCCTTTACTTCTATTTAGTTATTTTTTCATTTTCTTATTTTTTCTAATTTTTCAATTTTTTTCCTATTTTTTATGATTTTTTTATTTCCGAATTATTTTGTCAATTATTCTTAATCATTTTTAATAATTTTATTTTTTGCAAATTGATATTGTTTCTATTCTATCGAATCAATTTTCTTAATTAATTGTTATTTTTCATTAAAGATATATGTATGGTTTAATATTTTTTAATGATATTTTTTGATGTGATGTAATATAATTGTATTTATGATGAATTTTTATGCCATGTGATATATTTTTCATTAAAATTTTTATAGTAATTGAAAACTTTTATATACTTTCAACAACATATGTATATATAGTGATGTATTTACTATAGTTTTGACACATTTTTGTATTTATTAAATTATTATTTTGTCTAAAATTTTAGTAATTTTTTCATTTTTATATAAAAATTTTCCATAAAAATAATTTTTGTTTAATTTTAATAAAATTTTCTCAAATTATGAAGATTTTTTTAAAATTTTTACAATTTTATGATTACATTATCATATCAAGAAATTTATTAATGTATATTTTTAGTGCATATTTTTGATGGAAATTTTTATGAATTGAATCTAAAATTGTCAATTTATTATTTTAATTAATTTATTAATTAATTAAAAACTATGTAAAGGAGGTTTTATTTGTCTCAACAAGCGCAAGAACTCTTTGAGAATTTTGACCAATTAACTCCATCAGAGTTCTTTAGAAAAAATAAACAGATGTTAGGGTTTTCAGGTAAGATCAGATCACTGACTATTGTTTTCCACGAATTGATTACAAACAGTTTTGACGCTGCTGAAGAAGCGGGTATTTTGCCTGAAATCAGAATTGATTTAAAGCAACTTGGAAAGGAACATTATCTTTTAAGACATTCCGATAATGGTCCGGGTATTCCTGAGGAATTTGTAACTCAAGTATACTGTCAGATGTTTGCAGGTTCCAAATTCAGAAACATTCAATCAAGAGGGCAACAAGGTTTAGGTTGTAGTGGTTGTGTACTCTTGTCCCAAATGACTACCGGTGAGTCCACCCATGTAATTTCCGGTTGGAAAGAGGATGGTGAGCTTAAGGGAGTCAAAATGGAATTTAAGATGGATGTAAAAAACAACATTGGGGATGTTATCAAAACCGAGCATTTCACTCCTGAAAGCACTGGTGTTTGCATTCAACTCCACTTTAAGGAAGTGTCCTATTCATTGGCTGAACAAGGGGCATTTGAGTACATCCGTAGAACCATGATTGCCAATCCTCATGCAAAAATCACCTTTAGAGATCCTAAGGGACATAAATACATCTTTAAAAGAGCTGCAGAAATTGTACCAGTCTTGCCTAAAGAAGTATTGCCTCACCCTAAAGGTGTAACTGCTGATGACATTACTCATATTGCAAAAACCACTGATAAAAGAAACTTTAAAAGTATGTTGACCAGTTCCCTATCAAGGATGTCTTCAAAGAAGATCAAGGAACTTCAAGACATTACTGGCATTGATATGAAGAAACGTCCAAAAAGCATGACTTGGGCTGAAGCAGAAGCTATTGTGGAAGCATTTGGACAAATGAAATTTATGGCCCCTCCTACTTCCGGACTTATTCCTATTGGTGAAGAGCAGATTGAAAAGGGTATGAAATTAATCCTAAAGCCTGAATTCATTACCACCATCACTAGAGCTCCTGTCACCTATAAGGGTGGGGTGGCATTTATTGTTGAAGCAGGTATTGCTTATGGTGGAGATGCCGGTAGAATTGTAAATGAGCAAAGGAAATCTGAAATCTTAAGATTTGCAAATAGGGTCCCATTGACTTTCGATGCAGGAAGCTGTGCAATTACAGAAGCATTAAAATCCATTGATTGGAGAAGATACGGTCTTAGGGACTTGGATAACACTCCACTTACCTTATTTGTAAACATCATTTCAACTCAAGTTCCTTATTTGTCCACTGGTAAGCAAAGTATAGCTCCAGAACCTGAGATTGTTCATGAAATCAGGCAAGCTACCATGAAGATAGCAAGAAAACTTCAAAGGCACATTAGGTCCAAAAAGGCGGAAAAGGAAAAAGCAATGAGATCTAAAATATTTGAAGACTATGTTCCTGTCATTATTGAAGAGGCAGCTGCACTTGCTGAAACTGGCGTTCCTGATTATAAACCAGTTCTTGCTAAAGTTACAAGACGGGCATTAGCTGAATTAATGGGCGAAAAGGTTGAAGAAGAGATAGAAGAGGAAGATTATGTAGATTCCTTGCTTGAAGAACTTGATGAATTCGGCCATGTGGTGGACAAGGAACATTCAAGTCGTAAGGATAGGGTTCAAGAATCTGACTTGGATGAAGCATTTATGGATGATGAAAAGCCTAGAAGCAGAAAATCTAAAAAGAAAACCGAACAAGCTACATTGTTTGACTCAAAAGACCAGGAGGAATGATTAGATGGCTGATGAAACTACTACTCATAAACATACTCACAAAGAGCAAAGAAGACAATACACTTTCAATAAACTCAAAGCTTTTGGTCAAGAAATTATAGAGGATGTTGAAAAGGAGAAGGTACCTACCCTAAAAATTCCTTCCAGAGGTACTGGAAACATTGTTTATGATCCTGATAAACGTTATTATATTCTTGGAGACAGATACGGTAGAAGGTCTCTTGGAAACGTAAAGCAAATCAGAAAATTAGGGCAAATGGTTTATGTTGCAAATTTCTGTAAGGACTTGGTTTTAAGGGATAAGACTGCAACCATCAGGGAGATGTATTATATCTCTGAAGGTTGGGGTATTGAATTCAATACACAACAGGAATCCAACATTGTAGGTGAAGACTTGGAAGTCGCATTAGGTGCTACCCGTGAAGATTTAGGGTTAATGCCAGAAGAAGACGGTGCCTCTGTTTATGGAGACATTACCTTGCTTGATGGTGAATTTGAAATCAATGCGGCAAGAGCAGGCAAATCTGGATATACCATTTCACCAACCATTGACCAAGTTGAATTGTTGGATTGTGGTGCTGACTTTGTACTTGCAGTGGAAACCATGGGAATGTTCCACAGGTTAGTTCAAGAGAATGCTCACAAAAGGTTCAACTGTTTGATTGTAGGTCTTAAGGGACAAGCAGCCCGTGCTACAAGAAGATTCATCAAAAGGGTTAATGAAGAGTTAGGCCTTCCTGTATATATCTGTAACGACGGAGACCCTTGGGGATTCCACATTGCACAGGTAATTATTTCCGGAAGTGCAAAATT
>JAUNXF010000097.1 GCA_030539935.1 Methanobrevibacter sp. | reverse complement strand
TAATTAGGATTCGGTTTGGTGTATTCAGTTTGGGTGAAAATGTACGTTTAATTATTTAGATCATTTGATTTTATGAGTCAAATTATGTCTTGATTCTATCATTATCATATAGGTTTGGCGGTCATAGCGATGGGGTTACACCTGGTCTCGTTTCGATCCCAGAAGTTAAGTCTTTTCGCGTTTTGTTTGTGTACTATGGGTTTCGGTCTATGGGAATTTCATTTAGCTGCCAGCCTTTTTTTATCGACCAATATTTAGTTTTATTAACTACGAACTATTTTTATTAAAATTATTTTATTCTCCTTTTTGAAAGTTTTTTAAGCATCTAATTTTTAAAATTAACTACTTTTGTATTTTTTGCTAAAGTGATGTAGATAACATTCTTTCAATTATTATAATTTTTATTATCATTTAATTTAATTAATGAAGTGATTAATTAAAGTATATCTTTTCATTATTTCTTATATTTTAATCATTTCTTATTATATTTACATGGGAGGAATTCGAAGTGTAAACTCTTAATATAAATTTCATGTAAAAATAGCTCTCTTTTTAAAAAAGTATTATCCCCAATCAAAAAAAGTAATACTTAATCAATTAAAGTTATGATGAATTTAGGATTTTAAAAAAAAATAGGATTTTTAACTTATTTCAAATTCAATAAGTTTTTAATTGTTGTTTCTTAAGATTTCTAAGAACTTTTCTTTTGCTTCATCAATGGTTAAAGGATAATCATTGTTCATGTCGTATCCTTCTTTTTCGAGTTTTTGGAAAAGTTCAGTGACAAGTGGCACTCTTAAGTTTGCCTTTTCAAGAATTTCAGGTTGTGCAAAAATCTCTTTAGGAGTTCCTTCTGCAATTAAGGAACCTTCAACCAATACAAATACCTTTTTTGCATAATTTGGTACTAAATCCACATCGTGAGTGGAAATAATGATTGTCATTCCTTCATCATTGAGTTCATACAATAACTCAAGTATATCGATTGCTCCCTGTGGGTCAAGTCCAGAGGTTGGTTCATCCAAAACCATCATTTCAGGTTGCATAGCTAATATTCCTGCAATAGCTACTCTTTTCTTTTGCCCTCCGCTTAAATGGTGAGGTGCTTTTCTTTGAAAACCATCCATTCCCACTTTTTTCAAAGCATCGTTAACTCTTTTTTGTGTTTCTTCTTGTGATAATCCTAAGTTTAAAGGTCCAAATGCAACATCTTCTTCCACTGTTGGTGCGAACAATTGATCATCAGGGTTTTGGAAAACAATTCCTACTTTTTGTCTAAATTTAATTAGGCTTTTCTTATCATATTTCAATTCTTCTCCTTCAATCAATATTCTTCCCTTTGTTGGTTTGAAAATACCATTGAAGTGTAAGAATAATGTAGATTTTCCAGCACCGTTTTTTCCAAGAAGTGATACCATGTCTCCTTTTTTAATCTCCAAGTTAACATCATTTAGAGCTTTTGTTCCGTCATCATATGAATAACTTAAATTTTCTACTTTTAACATTATTTATCCTCCCTATTTGGTTTATATACCGGCAAATATCCTTGATAACATCTTGAATCAAGGGAACATTGTAATGTTTCACTTTTATCAAGGGATCTGAAAAATAGGTTGCTGAATAACATACCAATTGATTTGTAGGTACTTTTTGTTCCAACGTATCCTAATCTTGTATCCTGTGCGTTTTGCATTGTAAACATTTGATCTAAAAATATGAATATTGTATTGTACATCAAAAGAGCAATGTCAATGAAAGTTACAGGTACCTTGATCTTGTGTAAGCATTGCAATATGTCTGCAATCGGGGTTGTTAAAGTTAAAAAACCTAAACATGCAAAACATGCAAAACAGCGGCAAAATGTTGTAATTCCTAAATTGAGAGAGGATTCTGTAATACCAATTCCCCATAATCCAGTATCAAAAATGAGTTTTCCTGTTCCGAAGAAGAATATCAGGAATATACATGTTAAAATAGCGAATGCTGCGGGAATTGCGAGAAACTTTACATAATTTCTAAGTGTGATTCTTGCGACACCTAGAATTAAGACTGCCATAAGTATAAAGATGAATATGTCGAATGCTATATTGTCTAATACCAATGTTAAAACCATTAATGCAATAGATACAATTATTTTAACGTAAGGATTTGCATCGGTTAATCTGTTGTTGTGCGCAATGTAATCTATATCAAATTTCAACTAAAATCATCCCAAAAATGAATCTAAAAAAATAATAGATAAAGAAGAATTATTCTTCTTTACCTTGTCCTCTCCAGTAGCCAAAGAAGTAACCGATGATGATTGCTCCAATAGCTGCTTGGACAGCAAATAATAAACTTTCTATTTCACCACTAGGTGGTTCCCAAAATGAACTGAACCAAGGTTCGTAACCAGTTTCTGAAACTCCATCAGACCCTTGGTCGTCAGATCCTCCAAAGTATCCTTGGTCTTCACCTAAACCGGAATACATTGCAAGAGGAGCAACTATTATTACAATAACAAGGATTGCTAAAATAATATTTTCGTATTTCATGTTTTCACCTTATAATTCATTATCTGCAATTGCACCTAATTTGTTTAATAATTTAGGTCTGTAAGTCATTAATCCGTTCCATACAATTACGGTTAATAAACCTTCAGCAATAGCTAATGGTAATTGAGTTGGAGCAAAGATTAAGAAGAACTTGGTAATAGCTGCCATAGTGGTAGGTGTAGGGAATGCTAAACCTAATTGTACTGAAGTTACTAAGTAAGTAGCAAAGTCAGCAATGAAAGCTATTAAGAATATATTAATCTTAGATGGAATTCCAGCTTTGAATAATAATTTGTATACAATCCAACCTGCAAGAGGTCCTACGATACCCATAGATACGATGTTTGCACCTAAAGTAGTAATTCCACCGTGAGCTAGTAAAATTGCTTGGAAGATTAATACGATAGTTGCTAAAACTGCAGTTGCAGCAGGTCCGAATAATGCTGCACCTAAACCGTTACCGGTAGGGTGAGAACAACTTCCAGTTACAGAAGGTAATTTTAATGATGAAATTACGAACATAAATGCTCCACTTACAGCAAGTAAAGCTTTAGATTCAGGAGTTTCATCTACAACCTTTTTAATTTTATAAAGTCCGTACGCAACCACAGGGATAGCTATAACAAACCATACAGCACACCAAAGTGGTGGTAAGAACCCTTCCATAATATGCATAACTTTTTCCTCCGAATATATATCAAATAAATTGATATGATTATCAATACCATTTAAATTTAATTGAACTTTTTTAAAGTAATATTGATATTATTATTTTTTGTTAATAGTTATATATAAATCTATATATTATATCTTTATAAAAATTAGTATTACTTTTTTATAAAAAATTTAATTTATATTTAATAAAACTCATTTAGATGATAATAATTTTAAAAAGTATTATTATTTTAAAAAATAATTTAACTGCTTTTAATCTTTTTCAATCCAATATTTTATAAAAAATTATATTTTTATAGATTCTTAATCATTTTTTTCTGATTATTTTGGATTTTTATTTTTTTTAAAATTTTAAAAAACTATATCATATTTAAATGAGAAAAGTTAAATTATGATATAATCATTTAAAATTTAATTTGATTATTTTAAAAATAAATGCAAGGTATTTAAAATGGTAAAAGGAAGATTATATGGTGTAAGTATTGGGCCAGGAGACCCTGAATTAATCACTGTTAAAGCAATGAATGTCATATCTGGATCCAAGTATATTGCTACTCCACATACAGGAACCGGTGATTCATTGGCATTGTCCATTGTCTCACAAGCAATTGATTTATCTGATAAGGAAATAATGAAATTGGAATTTCCAATGACAAAGGATAAGGATATTTTAGCTAAAAGTCACAATGAAGCTGCAGATGCTATAGCCAAGGTTCTTGATAAAGGAGAAGACGTTGCAATGTTGAATTTGGGAGATGTAACAATCTATTCAACATTTGCATACACTATGGATAAGTTATTGGAGAAGGATTATGATGTTGAAGTAATTCCTGGTGTAACAAGCTTTTGTGCATCCGCTTCCCAGTTAAAGATAGGCTTAACAACAATGAATGAGCCGTTGCATATTATCCCTGCAACTGGCATTGATTTAAAGGAAGCTTTGCAAATGCCAGGTTCAAAGGTCTTAATGAAAATAGGCAAGTCTATGCCTAAATTGATTGAAACTTTAAAGGAATTGGGCATTGAAGACAATGTATATGCAGTTGAAAACTGCGGTTTGGAAAACGAAAAGATCTATAAAAATTTGGATGAGTTTGATGGTAAAATGGGTTACTTTACTATAGTTGTTGTAAAGTAATGATTTCATTTTTTCATTAATTTTAATTTAATTTATTTTATTTTAAATTATTAATTTATGATTGTTTTAACTATTATTGAGGATTTTACATGGCAGAAAAACGATTAGTAAACCAACAGTTATTGCGTTGTGGATATACAACAGGAACATGTGCAGCGGCAGCATCAAAGGCAGCAGCAGCAATGTTGTTTAATCAAGAAACTATGGATTCCGTATCAATCACAACACCTAATCAGACAGACCTTGTCATAGATGTTTTAAACCCTCAATTCAGTGATAATGTGGCAAGCTGTTCCATTCAAAAGGACAGCGGTGATGATCCAGATATTACCAATGGGATATTGGTAAACTCTAAAGTTACTTTAGTTCCAGATTCCAATGAAATTCGTATTGAAGGAGGAAAAGGAGTAGGCAAGGTAACTAAAGGAGGACTTGACCAGCCAGCAGGTGAAGCAGCAATAAATTCAGTTCCTCGAAAGATGATTCGAGATTCTTTGAATGAATTAGCTAAGGAAAAAGCTTATGATGGCGGTTTTCATGTTTTGATTTCTGTACCAAAAGGTGAAGAAATTGCTAAAAAGACCTTCAATCCAGAGCTTGGAATTGTTGGAGGCATTTCAATATTAGGCACAACAGGAATTGTTGAACCTATGAGTGCCAAGGCTCTAGCTGATTCCATTAAAGTGGAAGTAAGTGTAATTTCTGCTGAAGGCAATGATTCCATTATGATCTTTTTAGGTAATTTTGGTAAAAAATTCACTGAAGAAGATATGAATTTATCTACAAAACCTGGAATAATGTGCAGTAATTTCATTGACGTTGCTTTAGACAGTTCTGTTGAAAATGGATTCAAAAAGATTCTTTTGATTGGACATATAGGTAAATTTGTAAAATTGGGCATTGGAATGTTCAATACTCATTCACATAATGGTGATGGGAGGATAGAAACATTATTGTCCTGTGCTTTAAAAGCAGGTGCTGATTTGGATACCTTAAAAGAGATTCAAAAATGCGTAACTACAAATGCTGTGTTGGATATCCTATATGAGAACGGCCTATTGGATATGACTATGGAAATTCTAAAAGCTAGAATCGAACATAATATCAAACGAAGAATACCTGAGGATATTGAAGTTGGATTTGTATGTTTTGCCAATACTGGTGAGTATTACGGCATTTTATTTGAAAGTGAAAATGCAGATGAACTTAAAAAGTTATGGAAAAAATAATAATATAAAAAATTCTATATTGCAAAATTTAACATAAAACCGATTT
>JAUNXF010000096.1 GCA_030539935.1 Methanobrevibacter sp. | reverse complement strand
ATTTGAAAGTTTTGAAATTAAATGGATGATTTTTCTCGTAGTTTTCTAATGAGTCATTAACAAAAATTAAATATGCCAACTTATCAGTGTCAAAAGAAAATAGTCTTTCCCCAATTGGTAAATTATGGATATTATTTGGAAACTCATATTCATAATCCCTAAAAAATAATTTCCTAAAAGATTTTTCAATCTTATACATGGAGTATGATTTATATTTTTCTATAAACAAATCTTTATAATTATAATTATCTAAAGAAAATAAAATCCAATATTTCAAGGCATATATTAATGCAGAAGGAATAGTGACAATATACTCATCATCAATCTTCATAATAGGCTTTACAAATAATGGATTTAAGTCCGTGTTTATATTTTCAAAGGAATCTTCCTTAGAATCAAAACAAAAGAAATCTAAAACTTTATGGTCTAAACCATAAATCCTATAGATTTGATTAATTTTATCTTTAGAAAAAGATACGCTCTCTTTAAGAACATTAAATTTTTCTTCTTTAGGAAAAACAATATCCTTACGCCATCTATCTTCAGAAGTTGCATATCTAGAAATACTGCTTGTTGAAGCAATTTCATCAGATAGCTTTAATATTGCTAAAGATATCATTCTAATGTAATTTTTAAAATCCTCTGAAAATTCCTCTTCAAAAAATATTACATTTAAAATATTCTGTAAAATAAAATTTTCTGAATAACATCCCCCAGAAAAAGTAACATAATTCCCCCCATCAAATTGAATATTATAAGTGAACAAGCAATTTGTCGGATCTTCTTGAATTCCTATTGACCCCTCATAAGGAAGGTATTTTAAAAATAGATTTTTCAATTGATTAATAGATATTTCTTTAGATTCTTTATTATGACAAGAGCTCGCTATCCTAGATGCAGTCTCTAAACGAATATTCTGTGAATGATTTTCTGAACATAACTGTAATGCTGAAATCTTTTTTAATAAATCTTTTTGATTATAATTCAAAAATTCATCTTTTAATTTATTCAATGCATCTGAAGGAAGATTTTCATTATAATTATCTCTTAAGAAACAACAATTTTTATATTTTTTTCCACTACCACAATAACAGGATTCATTACGCTTAATATTTAACATTTTTACCTCTGAAGAAGATTTTCTCTACAATAAAATATGCAGTTGTTTTGCTCTTCTTTATGTTATACTTTGACTAAAAATAAACACTACCAAATTAAATGTTATTAATATTTTTTATTTATTATTAAATATAATCTTTAAGAAAGAGCATTTGAAAAATAATTTCTCAAAAAATAATAAAAATAATACTTTTTGATTAAATGTTTCCTCTTCTAAATGTTAGTTCTTTTGTCATTGTTGACACCTTTTTATTGTTGTTTTTTAAACTACAAAATTTTGCTAGAGGAACACAAGGTGAATGGACTATGCTGATTGTTATCACTACTGGGTCCTTGATGTCGGATATCTTTATCCTTTTTATCTGGGACTTGGTGGATGCCGGAACATGACTATGTAATAGTTTCCTTAATTTTTCTGCATCCTTTCTTTCGATAGTGGTTGCACTGCCTCCAGTGTAGTGTCCATCTTTTATTCCTTGAATCACATCAGGGTCTGTAATTTTCAATGTAACAAACCATGTGCCGGTAGGATATTCCCGTGGAGTGCCGTCTATGAACTTTACAATTTGTGGCCTTGTTGTAATATGTGATTCTAGTAATGTTCCTATTACTTGGCCGTTGTAAAGGAATTCATGTTCCAGGTCAACTATCTTCCAGTCCAGGTATTCTTCTGCAAATTTTCTTATCTGTTCTGCAGTCAAGGGCTTTTCGCCTTGATCATACTCACAATCCCTAGTGTCTGGTATGAATATTGACAATATGACTATGATGTAGTCCCTGGTCACTTCGATCATGTTGATGATAGTATCTAAACTCCCCACAAGTTTTTCCTACAAATCTTAATCTTATAAAAATTCTTTTTTCGGTGCAAAAAATAATTTGAAGAACATACTGATTTATGTTTCTTCAATATATATAGAGGAAAGTTAGAGGCTAATAGGAAAAAAGATATAAACCTATAAAAACAGTGCAAGGGGGTTGTTTTAGTGAAATAGTAAAAAAATAGCTTATGAAAAAATAGTGTAAAATAAAAATAAAAAAAGGTTACCATATAACAACATTATCATAGGGTTAAACTGTAAATTCAATTATAATAAAATATTTAAAAAAAATGGAAAAAATAACTAAAATTATCATATAACTAATATTTATGGTCTCAATTAAAACTCAATAATGTTAGGTATAAAAGATTGAAAGTTTAAATTATTAAAAGGGAAGTAAATTAGTAAGACATTCTTTATTCAGAATAGATTCATATATCCCATGTTTAGTGATAAAATATATGTTATTTTTATAATTTTGATATTCCTCATCAGAGATTTTATTTTGAAAATTAAGCCAATTTAATTTATTTTCAATTTTTGAAAAAGTATCTAATGAAATTAAATATGCTTCAACATTTTCTTCATTAATATATTCAATCAGATAATTTAAATGGGCAGTTTTTAAATGGTAACATGAAAATTTAATATCAATAAATCGTATAACATTATTTATTGTAATAATATCATATGGGTGATTTTTTTCAACCCCATTATTATATGTAACTTTGCACTCTCGATACACTTTATCATTTGAACAATAATTCTTAATTAGTTTGTATATTAAAACTTCTAAAAATGCTCCTTTCATATTGCCAATATTTTTACTTAAAAGATTATTTACATGTTCATCAAATTCTTGAATGTCAAATATGGTACCTTTATTTAAATAGTATTCTTTGATTTTAGAAAGACATTCCTTCCTATCTTCTTCATTTTCTAATTCAAGAGAGGCTACAATAATATCTAATAGAATATCCTCTTGAGAATTGAATGCTAGATTAGATAAGTATATAACTGAATCATCATTGTGAAAATGATTAGTTGTTTCTCTAAATTGAAATGTCATATTATTCCCCAATACCTTTTGAAAATGGAGGTAATTCCATATCCGCTAACTGAGATATTTGTTCAATTTGTTTATCAATTACATTGATTACTTCAGAGTATTTTAAAAATTCTTCTGTTGTAATTTTATGTTCTAATTTTTCATCAAAAGTTAAAATGATTTTGCATTCCCACATAATGTCTAATGGCAAATCATTAGATTTTACATTATATGTTAAAATTATTTTTTGTTCTTCTTCTTTTGGGGTTAAAATATCTAAATTTGAATTAATCTTTAATAAGATAAATCTCTTTTCACCACATTCTGGGAAATGTATCATGTTTAATTTTGTAGTTTTTACCTCAAATTTATTAATTTCCATTATACACACCTTTCAATCTCATACATAAATAATGGTGTTCCACTATCTTGATTTATTTTAATTAACCGATCATTACATAACACAAAATTATTTGATTCTAATTTATCTTTTAATTTGTAAAATGAGTTTATTAAAGATTCAAAATTATTTTCATTAAGGGCATTTTTTAAAAAAATGTCTGCAATGTCAATTATTGATTTTAAAATTTTTAAATCTTTTTCTGTGAAAACTTTAATATTATTCTCAGTGTTTTCTAAAAACGAATCAAAAGAATTCATATTATAAAAGTCATATTCATTTCTATCGACATTATTATTTTTAATTAATTGATCAAGAGTAGCATAATATTTTAAACGATATTGGCTAATTAATACTTTTGCAAGATTATTTATAAAATTAAAACCAATTTTATTAATCTGTTCTTCATAGTAAGTTTTATGCTCTTTTAATAAATAAGTGAAATTGAAATTACTTATTACAATTTCATCTACTTCAATAGTATCTATAAAATATTCCATGATTAAGACTCCTTAGTATGATTAATAATAAAAGTATTACATTTAATGTTTTACAAATATATAAATATTATGTTTTTAGAACAGTATAAATTTATTGATTAGTTTAAATAGAAAAAATTAGTCTGAAATTAAACCCTTTGAATTATCTATGATATTGCGCTCTAACCATTGCATTAAGTCAACAGTTAAATTACCAAGTATTAATTTTATTAAAATTGACAGATTCAACATAATCCCCTTGCACTGCTTGATTCCTATACCATGCAAAATCCCTATACTCACTATAAAACCTATTATCTAACTCATATAATTTAATTTTTTTTAAGAAATTATTCATTTTTGACCAATTATTAGAGTAAATATGAGGTCTATCAACATTAAATTTAGGATTTTCAAAAAGTTGTTCAATGTCTTTTAATAAATTTTTTTCTAGTATTAGAATCCATATAACGTTCCTTAATAATATCCTTACGCCAATAATATTCGCCCCATCTCCAGCAAGTTTTCATTTCTATTAAAAAAGCAAAATAAAATTTGATATTTTGTAAGAAAAAGTCCTACTAAATACTATTTTCTTGTTCTTTTAATCTTTTAAGTATTATTTTTCTTAATTTAATCATATGATATCGAAAGATTTGTTTGAAGTTTTTTGTAGTAATCGCAACATTAAAAACAGTACAATTAAATCGTATAGGTCTGCCATTTTGAAGTATGAATCATTCCATAAGATGGCTATGGAAGATTTGATTGATGATGCAATAAGAGATGAAGAAAGCATGGTTCCACTTAAAAATAGGAATATCAAGAGGAGATTATTGGATTTCAGGGCTTTTTTATTGGATTCGGATTTATCCATTAATACTGTCCGGACATACTTTTCCAGGGTCAAGACATGTTACAGGCATTTTGAAATAGAATTGCCTTATTTGGATATTAAATTTGATAATGACTATTTAAGTTCTTATCTTGATTTGCCTACTAAAAAAGATATTATGGAAGCATGTTCCATTTCCCGACTTTCCTTCAAAGCTGTTGTTCTTTTCATTTCCAGCAGCGGATGTGCTAAGGCTGAAACGCTTTCGTTGGCTGTTGGGGATTTTGTTAGGGCAACTGATGATTATCATAGTGGCAGTTCTATAGAGGATATTCTAGATGAATTGGCTATTAGAAAAGATGTTGTTGCCGGTTTTTATCTTAAACGTATTAAAACTGGCAAGTTTTATTATACTTTCTGTTCTCCAGAGGCTAGTTTTTATATAGTAAATTATTTGCGTTCTAGGGAAGGTTTGTCCCTAGATGATAAGCTCTTTGACTTCAGTGATGATTCTTTGATGTATAATTTCAAGAAGGTCAATGACAGATTAGGCATGGGTTTTGTAGGAAATTACAGGTTTTTTAGATCTCACTCCTTAAGAAAGTTTCATGCCAGCAATATTGGATGGAGTGTTGATTATGTTGATGAGCTTCAGGGAAGAGCCAAGACAAAGGTTCATGAAGCTTATATCAAGACAAATCCAAAGAGGCTGAAGGAGATTTATATGGGTGCAATGCACAATGTCATGATATTTGATGATTGGATTGAAGAGTATGAGAAAAAGACAGTTAAATCAAATGGTGAGGGTGCTTGTGTAATTGAAAAACAGGAAATCAACATAGTGATAAATTTTACTTTGGATGGAAAAGACTTTAGGATTTAAGTGGAATCTTTTTTATGGTGTGATGGTTTTTACAGTTCTTTATGAAAGAACTGTGAAAAAATATATAAATTTTCATATTATTG
>JAUNXF010000095.1 GCA_030539935.1 Methanobrevibacter sp. | reverse complement strand
TTAAACATTATTTTAATTAAAACATGCTAAAATTTTTTATGAAAAGTTTACCATACCTGAGAATAAATTTTCAATTAATGATACTTCCCATCAAAGATCCAAAACATAATACTTAAGAAAAATAGTTTCAACCCCCACTAACAAAAATAATTTTACAGTAGAAATACACCTCTCTCTAATATATGAAAATTTTTGTCAAATAATGATTTTCACTTATAAAGAAATATGAAAAATAAACCAATCATAGAATTTTGGCAAGGAAGAAATTGAAAAAAAATAAACTAATTATAAATATTAGACAATAAATAAAATTATATGAAGTTGATGAAAAAAAATCTTTTCAATTTTTATCAGTAGAAAATAAAATCTTTAAAAATCATGCAAAATCAAATGAGAATAACTAAAATTAATTAAAATGAATTTGGATGAAGTTGCTGAAAAATTTTCTATTGTATAATTTGAAAAAAAATTCTGATTCCCTAGATAAAAAATATGCATATACAAATATTAAAAAATAAAAGGCAGATGATAAAATGGATGGAAGATTAGATGTTGATTCTTTTGAAAAGGCAATAAATGGATTAAATAAAAATTTAAGTGATGTCGGGTTACTATTCAGAGCAAATATGCCATTATTGGCAACTGATGCAACCCAAGAAACAAAAGAAAATTGTGTTGACAAAATGTCAGACAGGATAGCTGATTTGCTTGACTCCTTCAGGGAAAGCTATGGATACTACAATGACTTTTATGAAAAGATAAAGGAAAATGTCAAAAATGAAACCATTGAATGCCCTGAAGAATATGATGTCTTCTTCAATCATGCAAACGAAACATTTCCAAAATACATTGATGAACTTGGGCAAAGCATTGACAGCCTATGTGACATTCCAGTTAAGACCGAGAAGTTCAACAGCACCATGAGGGAATTGGGAGCAATTATTGAAAACTTCCGTTTTGACTTTAAGAGAACATTGGCTGTAGCGGACATCTACAAAGTTCAAAAGGAAATGAAAAAAGAGGAATAAGATAAGCTACCTCACTATAAAGCGTCAAGAATTTGGCCAATTAAATATCAACACATTAATGGTGGAAAAATGAAATTAATTAATGATCCTGAAGACATTGATTGGGCCTACTTTTGGGCAAAGAAGCTGGAAGCAAAAAAGGATAGGGCCAAGGATTGGAATAAGGCAGCCCCTAATTTTGGAAAATCTGCAAAGAAGGACGATTATCATACCAAATTGATTGAAAGGATTGATGTTAGCGAAAATGATACTCTCCTTGACTTGGGATGTGGAGAAGGGAGCATTACAATCCCTCTTGCAAAAATGGCAAAGTCAGTCACTGGCGTTGATTCTGCATACAAGATGCTTGAAATATTAAATGAAAAGGCCAAAAAAGACAATATAAGAAATATCACCACCATTGAAGAGGACTTGACCAAAATAACAATTGGCAATGTGGGAAAACATGACATTGTTGTAGCTTCAAGATCATTGAATGGCGTGTTAAATATAACAGAAACCATTGCAAATATTAATGAAATAGCTGATAAATATGTCTACATCACTCTTTTCGGACCAAACAACTGGAAACTCGAAAAGGAATTTTACCAATCCATAAATAAGGAGTACTTCGAATTTCCATCACACAGATACTTCTTTAATATACTTGTAGATATGGGAATTTACCCTAATGTAGAAAACCTGAACATAGGCCACGAAAGGGAGTACTCAAATATTGAGGAGGCATTGGAAAGCGGCAAATGGAGATTGGATACCTTAAATGATGAGGAGAAAGAGCAGTTATATGAATACCTTGAAGATATTCTTGAAGAAAACGAGAATGGAAAACTATCAAACCCAAACGATAAGGCAGATTGGGTGTTATATTGGTGGAAAAAATGAAATCTAAAATTATAATTGAAGATGAGAATGAAATTGATTGGGATGAACTTTGGACTAGAAAAATGGATAAGAAGGGAGATAGAGGCAAAGACTGGTCTAAAGCAGCTGTAAAATATAGTGAGCGTGCAAGCAAGGACAATTACACAGAACAGTTAATTTCAAAAATGATTCTTTCAAAGGAAGATACTGTTTTAGATGTTGGCTGCGGGGAAGGAAGCGTTACCATTCCCTTATCTAAAGAGGTGGCTAGCGTAACAGCTATCGATGCAACTGACAAGATGCTTGAGATATTGGATGAAAAAATAGAAGAAAACAATATCGCCAACATCAAGACCATTAAGGATGATGTGAATGATGTTACATTGGAAAAATATGGAAAGCATGATATCGTTTTGGCTTCAAGGGTGATTAATGGAATAAAAAGCCCAAGAAAAGTATTTTCCAATTTTAATGAAATTGCCAATAAATATGTGTTTGTCACACTATTCGGACCAAATAACTGGAAGCTGGAAAAAGACTTCTTCAAATACATCAATAGTGAATATGGAGGTGCACCCTCATACACCATTCTTTTAAACCTTCTTGCTGAAATGGACATTTACCCAAATGTAATCAATTTAGATGTGGGACCTGTCAGAACATACAAATCCATTGAAGATGCCATCGACAACGGAAAATGGAATTTGGCTAAATTCAGTGAAGAGGAACAGGAATTACTGCCAAAATATCTTGACTCCATTTTAGAGGAGAATGAAGATGGTTTGCTGACCAACCCGTATGACAAGCCTGATTGGGTATTGATCTGGTGGAAAAAATGAAGATTGAAGACAATATAGATTTTTCAGCCCTTGATTGGGAATACATTTGGCAAAAATCTATTAAAAAAGGTTTGAAAAAAGAAAAAGATTGGGATGAAATAGCCAAGGATTATGGCAAATGGCTTGAAAATGATGATTATCCGGATGTTTTGCTCAAGGAAATGAGAATATCCTCTGAAGATACTGTCTTGGATATAGGTTGTGCAGAAGGCACAATCACAAGGAAAATAGCTAAAAAAGCAAAATCTGTTACTGGAATCGATAAGTCAAAAGGCATGCTTGAAGAACTAAATAGGAATGCAGAAAGAGAAAAGATAAGCAATATCAAAACCATTCAAATGGATATAAATGACCTAAATTATGAGGGCATCGAAGATTATGATATTGTACTTGCATCCAGATGCCTAAACGGAATATTCAATATAAAAAATACTCTTTTGACTCTTAATGAAATAGCAAACAAATATGTTTATATAACAGTTTTTGGATCATCCACCCGCAAATACAAAAAGGAAAAGGCAAAGATTGCAGGAAAGCCGTTTAAGTCAGGAACAGATTATAGTGTATTGTTCCTTCTTTTAAAAAGCATGGGGATTGAAGCCAATATCCTTCAATTGGAATGTGAAAATTTGAAGGAATACCATACAATTGATGAGGCAATAGAAAGATCCGTTTGGAGACTTGGAGACTTGGAAGGGAAAAATAAAATTGCTTTAGAGAACTACTTTAAAGAAATATTCGTTAAGAATGAGAGAGGAAACTGGGTAAATCCCAAAGATAAAACAGATTTAGTATTGATTTGGTGGAAAAAAGAAGAATAAAGAAAAATAGAGAAATCATATAAAAAACAAATTTCCCACTAATGAAAAATATTTTGTCAAGGTTTTAGCCTAAGGCTAAAATCCCATCTCCTCATCATGGAAGAAGTCAAAGACCTTTTCCATTTCTGCAGGGATATCGATTCCCTGTGGACATTGAATATTGCACTCACCACAGAAGGTACAGCTGTCAGCACGCTCATCCTTATTTACCAACCAGAAATAAGGAGCTGCAGTCTTATCAATATAATTCAAGCTTTTTGCAATGTTATATTGCTTGAAACAGTGTGGAATGTCCACCCTATTATGACAAGGCATACAATATCTGCAGCCTGTACAAGGAATCTCCTCTCTTGACTTGTAGACTTGAGTAACATCCTTCAGGATTTGCCTATCATGTTCGCTCATGGAATCAACATCACAACCCTCTGCAATGGCAACATTCTGCTTTACCTGATCCATATTGCTCATACCACTGAATACGGAAGTGACAAGAGGCTTATCCCATAAATACTCCAAAGCCCATTCAACAGGATTTCTCTTTTTATCTGCAGTATCCCAAAGAGCCTGAACCTCATCTGGAATATTATTGATTAGACTTCCACCTCTAAGCGGTTCCATGATAACATTTCCAAGACCTGCCATACCTACAAACTCCAAACCGCCGAGACCGCTTTTATAATCCTCATCAAGATAGTTCACTTGAGTTAAAATAACATCCCACTTGTCGTAGGAATCCATGATGTTAAAGAAAACATCCAAATCATCGTGGAAAGAGAACCCTACATATTTTGCCCTTCCATCCTCAAGTATGCTGTCCAAGAATTCCAATACATCCATTCCATATAGCTTGTTCCAGAAGTCTATCTTAAGGGAATGCAACATATAAACATCAATATAATCAGTCTGCAGCCTTTCCAATTGCAGATCAATGAACTTATCCATATCCTCCCGTTTATTCACTAGCCATCCAGGCAATTTTGTTTGTATCACCACATCATCACGAATGCCTCGCTCAGCAAGATATTTGCCTAAGAATGGCTCGGCATTACCTCCCAAGTTTCTATTTTTACTATGGAAGGAATAAGCGGTATCAAAATAATTTACACCATGTTCGATTGCATAATCAAACATTTTACTGGCCTCTTCCTCATCAATTTCATAGAAATGCTCCTTATGAGGCAAACGCATACATCCAAAACCTAAATTAGATACCTCTAAATCAGTTTTTCCCAATTTTCTATAAAACATTGTGTCACCTAAAACAACTTTAAACTATATGATAATATGTTTAATAAAATATATAAAAATAGCTAAAATTCTTTTATAGAAGAATAAAAAATGATTAGAATAAAAAAATAGTTTTAAATAAAAAAGTATAAAAAATAGGGATAATGAGTTAAATTAAAATTTTCATAGAAAAAACTTAAAATCAAAGTTCTTCATGATTAAAAAAGAGATATAAGTTTGAATCAACCTTTCTTAAACGGCCATTATTTTGAATTAATAAATCAACCCTTTCCTCATCCTTCAAATATTTCCCTTCCCAAATTAAGGGGATATTGGATAGATCTTCCATAAACAATAATTTAATCTGGTCCTTAGATAAAATTGAAGAGAATCTAATCAGATTATTAAAATCATCCATCCTTAAATGTGAATCATTCATTTCCAAGCTATTTCTCATCATTTCCAACTGTTCCCTATAAAATGGAACAAGCTTGATTGAAATGTCAAAGCTCCATTCATCATCCCATGGATGCAATTCCTTTAGCTTTTCTATTAAAAAATTAGCAGAATCCTCTAAATTTTCTCCAAAATCATTAAAATCCATTTTATCCCTAAATCTACCACAGAGCTGTAAATCACATCATCCCATAGACATTATGAGGATTATTATAAATAAGATTATAATTACTCCACAACATAGGGAACCGGCATCATTTGATCCATTGGATGCACCATTAGTACTTGTAGAACTGGTGGAACCATTAGTGGAAGAACCTGTATCCCTTAGATTGCTGGAAAAATTTGTAGCTATTAATCTATTACCGCAATTTCCACAGAATATTGCAACATCTCTATTCTCATGACCACAATTTGGACAGTATTTTGACATTTTAAACCCCCTTTTTAATAAGATTATTCTGAAAATAAAAATAATAGAATTATTCTAAAAATTAAAAT
>JAUNXF010000027.1 GCA_030539935.1 Methanobrevibacter sp. | reverse complement strand
TAAGAAGTGAAAATAATTTTTAAAAAGAAATTTTAAAAGTAGTAAAAAATTGTTAATAGTAATAATGATAGTCATTGAAGAATAAAAATAGAAAAATAGTTTGAAAAGAGATTTATAAGAATAAATCTTCTTCAACTTCATATTTTTCTAAGATTTCAAGAATTTCCTTCATTTCATCGTTTGAAGGAGCATTTCTTTCTTTTGCAAAAATTAATCTTAAATCGTCCATATCTCTTGGTACAATGTCAGCTATACGAACAGCTTGTTTGTAGTCAACATAAGCTTCGAGTTCTTCGATTAATTTTTCAGTATCTTCAAGGGAAAGTTTTGTTAGACTAGTTGCATGATCTAAAGTCAAGTTTTGTTCATAGCTGAGTTTCTCATCGCCATACTTTGCTTTGAATTCTTCAAGAATTTCCTTTACTTTAGCTGCAGGTATTGGTTTAGTTTCTAATGTATTTTTCCCAATCATTGTACTCACTCTTGTAATTTTAAGTGTTCTGGAGTAACGATTAATTCTTTTGCTTTATTACCATCTTTTAATGCAAGTATGTAAGCTTTACCTTTTTTATCCACTACTTTAGCGGTTTTTCCATGGAATCTGGAATGAGGTTGGCCTTTTTGAATACTTGGGTCGATGATAATGTGTACCATATCACCGTTTTCGAATTGTTGAATTCTTCTGGTGATTGGATTGGAACGACCAGGTCTTACTCTTTTGGTCAATTTTTTTCTACTTCTACTTTTAAATCCTCTGGATCTTTGCATTTTTATACCTCTTTAATATTTAATTAATTGTGTAGTAAAAATATAAAACCCATCATTTTATATCTTTTTAAATAGCTAGTAGCCCAGCATAATAGAAACTTCCTTAAAGTTGTTGAAGTTGAATATCATAACTTAAGCCCTTCGGTTTAGCTATTCATTGTAAAAGCCAATATATAAATTCCATTTAGACTTAGCCCTAACCGTAGGTTTAATTGATTAGAACATATCTAAATTTTATATATTGAAAGAAAAAAATATCAAAAATATAATAAAATTCTCATATATTTTAATGACTGGATTTCAGCAATAATCCAATCTTCTATTTTTGATAGTAATGAACTATATATTTTAAGATGTTAATAAATGTTGTGTTTTTTAATATGTTTAAGAATGAAAAATAGATTAATAAAAAGTTTATTTGTCGGAATCATTTGATTCCAACTTCAATCACATCCAACTCTGCACAGATGGCTTGGATGCCTAGAACTTCGCTGACACTAGGATTGGACCTTCCCTCATCACTTGAGATAAGCTCTTTGATGTACAATCCCCCTTCTGTCTTAATGATCATTTCAAAGGTATTTGAGTCAATGAGCTTGGCTTCAATGCTCTTTACTTCCTTTTCTCTGATTTTGTCTGCCCTTCTGTGGGAAACCCTTATTGGAGTTCTTTGCTGAATCATGTGGAGAGACTGAAGCTTTTCAAGGTCCTCTTCTCTTATGTCATCTTCACATTTGACCAATGCCCTATAGACCTTATAGGTGTCTGGAGAGGATACTTTGATCTCCGCCTTTCTTTTCCTTTCTGTAAACTTAAGGTTCAGGTATTCTGTCTTGCCTTTGGCTACTTCAGCAACCTCTTCCTCAATCCTTTTCAAGTCTATCTTTCTTATCTTAGGCTCCTTTATCTCAAGCACAAATGGCCTGCCTGTGCCTAACATTCTGACGTCAATGTCTTCCCTTCCTGCACCGTGGAACTTGGCTTCGTAACCTTTTGTGTGTTTCAACACGGTTTCAGACAGGAGTTCCTCAACAGATTCAGGGTACTGTTTGCCTGTGAAGTTGC
Source organism: Methanobrevibacter sp. (assembly GCA_030539935.1). Lineage (GTDB taxonomy): Archaea > Methanobacteriota > Methanobacteria > Methanobacteriales > Methanobacteriaceae > Methanobrevibacter. Next base: position 16,410 of record JAUNXF010000027.1, on the reverse strand, counting down.
ATTCCTCACAGCCCCTTCCCTTACATTTGGTGCATGGCCATTTGGTTTGGGGAATGCCTCTTATAAGCTTTCTGTATCTTCCTTCAATAAAGATGGGATTGATTTGAAGTCTGACTTTGATTGGATTTTCAAGGTCTTCCCTTAGGATTCTTCTAAAGTCGACCATTACGAGAACATCCTCCCCATCAAAGTCAACATTCTGCTTTAGATTCGCTTCAAGAAGCTTGCCTATTTCTCGGTTGACTTCCCTTTTGATTATTTCCACATCAAAATCGAATTCATCGCTGATTTCCTGGTCTTTTTCCACTATTTCCTTAGGCAATTTGCATCCTACAACAAATGTGTCAAATTCAACTTGGAGGAATTCAATCTTTTCATTTACCAAATCAAGAACCTTAGTGTCTATATCTTCAAATAAGTCATTGCAGATTAGACATTTCTCATTTTCATTGGAATTGTAAGCTTCTAAGTTTAGAGCTTCCCTTATCCTAATTCCTCTTTCTTCATTTCCATTCCCTTCAACGCAGTCTGAAAACTTACGTCCAAGGCAATGATTACAGATATTCCCATTTGCATAATTTATTAGCTTCTGTGCTTTTTCTAAGATTTCTTGATTCAATTGGATTCCTCTTATAAAAAATGATTTGACAAATAAGTTGTAAAAATAAGTTAAGTTTTTAAAAATAAAAAATAAAATCTTCTTAAAAGGTTATGGTGAAATAGATTAATTAAAAACAATTTAATTAAACTCTATTTCATGAATTGGCCCATGATTCTATTCATGGCTCCTCCGCCCATTCCTCTACGTCCAATGCCCTTCATTGCCTTTTTGGTATTGTTATAGTATCTAAGCAATTCCTTGACGCTGTTCTCGTCTACTCCAGAACCTCTTGCAATTCTTTGGATACGGGATTGCTTTATGATTTTTGGGTTGAGCATTTCCTCTTCAGTCATTGAAGACATTATGACCTTGAATTCATTGATCTTGTCCTCAGTCATTTGACTTGCTTCCTTAGGTATCTTGCCTCCTAAACCTGGAATCATGTTCATGACCTGTTGCATAGGTCCCATGCTGTTCATCATTTCAAACTGGTTTTGCATATCCATAAGGGTGAACTTTCCGCTAAGCATGTTGTTCATTGTTTTGGTGGCAACGTCTTCATCGATAACCTCTTCAGCCTTTTCGATAAGGCTTCTGATGTCTCCCATACCCAATAGTCTTGAAATGAATCTTTCAGGATCAAATGCTTCAAATTCGTCGATTCTCTCACCGGTACCGATGAATTTGATTGGAGCGCCGGTTTCAGCTACTGCAGAGAGGGCTCCTCCACCTTTTGCTGTACCGTCCAGTTTTGTTATGATGATGGAACCGATATCTGTTGCCTGCTTGAATGCTTTAGCCTGCTCTCCAGCCTGTTGGCCAATGGTACCGTCAATAACGAGAATGGATTCATCAGGTTCGATGATTTTGTCCAATCTGTTCATCTCTTCGATTAGATCCTCTTCATTTTTATGCCTTCCTGCTGTATCAAAGATGATGACCTTTTGATTTTTAAAGTGTTTCAAACCCTTTTCAGCAAGGTCCAATGCATCCTTATTATTCGGATCTCCATAAAGCTGGATTTGCATATCCTCTGTTAATTGCCTTAGCTGTTCATATGCTGCAGGTCTCCAGGTGTCGGTACATACAACCGCTGGAGAGAAACCCTTTCTTTGAAGGTATTTGCATAGCTTGCCGATTGTGGTGGTCTTACCGCTACCTTGCAATCCCAAGAACAAGATTTTAAATGGCTTTTTATTGATTTCAAGCTCTTTAGCTTCACTTCCAAGAAGATTGACCATTTCCTCGTAGATGATTGTAATCACATGTTCTCTTGGAGTGATTCCTTTTGGCGGTTCCTCATTAAGTGCACGCTCTTCAATTGTTTTGGATAATTTTAATACAAGTTTAATGTTTACGTCTGACTGAATTAAAGCTCTTTGAATATCCTTAACGACTTCCTTTACAACCTTTTTGTCAATAACACTCATTCCAGCCAGTTTTTTCATGGTGTTTGTAAGGTTTTCTCCTAAACTTCCTAACATTGACATATTGTCGCTCCGTTGTTTTTTCGATTAATATATTGGAATAATTATTGTTTTAGTCTAATCTTTTCATTCCTATCATTTTAAATAGTGTCCTAAAAATTTGTTTTGTTTCTTTAAAACAAACAAATAGTTTATCTTATTAACTTTAATGTATAAATTAATATTATATAAAAGTTTATTTATCTTTTATTATAAAATTATTGATATGGATACATAAATTTGATTTTCAAATTCTTAAATCTTGTGGATTGGAAGTTTGGATTGGGTTTATGTTTATGAATTGATAAAAATTATGGTAGTATTGAGGGTTAAAAATGCTTGAAAAGTTAGTAGAATCATTAAGAGAGGCACCAGTTGTTAAGAAAGGGGATTATGATTATTTCGTTCACGGTATCAGTGATGGAATACCTGCAATGGACCCAAGTGTATTGAAGGAAATTGCTCAAGTATTGGATGAGGTATTGGACTTATCCAAAATCGATAAGATTGTAGGTGTAGAGGCAATGGGCATTCACATTGCAACTGCATTGTCTTTGGAAACCGGCATTCCATTTGTGGTTATTCGTAAAAGGCAATACGGATTGCCTGGTGAGCATGAAATCGTAAAGTCCACCGGTTATGCAACTTCAAAATTATACATCAATGACTTGAATGAAGGGGACAATATCCTTTTGGTGGATGATGTGGTAAGTACTGGAGGAACTCTTACTGCTGTAATTAATGAATTGAAAGGTATTGGAGTCAACTTGGTTGACACCGTAGTGGTTGTTGAAAAAGGCGAAGGCAAAGGTGTTGTTGAAGGAGCCACCGGTGAGGAAATCAAGACTCTTGTAAAATTGGATGTTGTCGATGGAAAGGTTGTAGCCGATTCATTGATATGATTTGCAAATTCTATCTGTTAGCCTTTTAAAGCTAACTTTTTATTTTTTTTATTTAATTAAATTCTATTTTTAAGATTATGTCCTTAAGGATTTAATCTTTATTTTTTTTAAAATATTCACATTTTAGTTGATAAGATGGCATTATATGATATGGAACTAAAAAGGGTCATAAAGAAGATAAACTCTTTGAATGTTAGAAATGTTGGATTGCAGTTTCCGGAAGGACTTAAGATGCAGGCAATAGCCATTGCCAAGGAAATTGAAAAGCAAACCGAAGCAACTGTAATCGTATCTGCAGATCCGTGCTTTGGAGCATGTGATGTTTCAGACAGGAAAATGAGGGGAATCGTGGATTTCATAGTTCATTATGGGCACACACCTCTTCCACTAAAATACAGCATTCCTACAATGTTTATAGAGGCTAAGGCCAATGTCAAGGTTAAGGATTATTTGGAGGAGGCTTTGGAGCAATTGCAGGATTATTCCAAAGTGGCAATTGCAACAACAGCACAGCACCTTCATTTGCTTGATGAGATTGTAGACTTTTTGGAGGATAACGGCAAGGAAGTGGTCATAGGCTCTTCAAGAAGCACAAGAAAGGGGCAGGTTTTAGGTTGCAATTTTGCTTCCGTAAAGAATTTGGGGGCAGAAGTTTACTTGTTTATTGGAAGCGGCAATTTCCATCCTTTAGGGATTTATTTATTCACTAAGGCTCCAGTCTTGGCCATTGACCCCTACAGTGGTGACATTCGTGAAATGAGTGCCTATGCAGACAGGATTTTAAGGATTCGATTCGCAAGGATTGTAAAGGCAAGGGAAGTCACAAAATGGGGAATTATAGTGTCCTCTAAAGAAGGGCAATACAGGATGAAATTGGCCAAGGAAATAAAGAAACTTCTTGAAGATGAGGGAATGGAAGCTTATATCCTGCTTATGGATCATGTCAATCCTGATGTTTTGCTTCCATATATGGAACTTGAAGGTTTTGTTGTAACTGCATGTCCAAGGATAGCCATTGATGATTCCCAAATGTATAAGAAGCCAGTCATTACTCCTAAGGAGTTGGAGATTGTTTTAAATAAGAGGGAATGGGAAAAGTATCAATTGGATGAAATATTATTTGAGGATAGGTACTATCAATAAAATTTCACTTTACGGCCTCCATGATGTCAATTCCGTAGTAATTTTTATTCTTTTTATCCATTAATTGTTTTATAACATTGAAACTATTTCTTAAAACCGAATTTTTTATATATTACTAAAAAACATAAATAATTTACATATAAACAATTGATAATTCTATGGATGAAAATTTATTCAAATTTAATTTCATATGATTTAATAAATTTTATAAATGGAATTGTAAAATTTATTTTGGATTGGTTATCCTAATTTTATAAACGGAGTTATAAAATTCATTGGATGATTGTCCTATTTTATAAACTGAATTATAAAATGTAAACTGGGGCTTAATTGCCCATTGGTTGAAAGTGGCTTTATTGCCCTTGATGAGCTGGATTAATTGCTTGTTTAAATGGCTGAAAGCCCTATTATGAGGTGTTTAGATGAAAATGGAATCTGGAGATTTTGTAATGCCTGGTGACTTTTTAAGTGTAAGTGAACAGTTTTTGCCAGGTCCAGGAGCATATGAAGATGATGGAAGTGTAAAATCAGGTGTTCCAGGAAATGTATTGATAGATGAGGAAGAAAAGGAAATCTCTGTAATATCAAAATCAGGCGGTCCAAACCTATTGAGAGTTGGAGATATTGTATATGGTGAAGTGAAAGATGTGCGTGGCCAAAGGGCTTTGGTAAGCATTTATGCAAAAAAAGGAACTAGACGTGAATTGGCTCTTCCTTATATGGCAGCTATTCACATTTCACAGGTAACTCCTGGCTATATCGATAAGCTTACTGATGCTTTCAGAATTGGAGATTTGATTGAGGCTAAAGTAGTTAAGATCATGGGAGACAACCTTGATTTAAATACTGAAGACATTACTTCCGGTGTAGTGAAAGCCATGTGTACCAGATGCAGAGCCTTTATGGATCCTTGCAATGAATCTGAAGTATATTGTCCGGTATGTGACAGAAAGGAAAAAAGGAAAGTTTCTAAGAATTATGATTATTAATTTTTATTTGCTGATTTAAATTAAAAATTATTAATTTCTATTCAAGTTGTAAATTTTATTGTTGATTATTCATTTAATTTTTAAGGAAAAGATAATATGGAAATTGAAGTTGTTAAAGATACCAAATTAGAACTCGAAATGATTATTCATGGGGAAAACCACTCTCTTTGTAATGTTTTAAGAAAATATCTTATGGAAGATGATGATGTGGAATATGCGGTTTATGGAATTGATCACCCTCTTACCGGTGAACCTATCATGACCATTAAAACCAAAAGAACAAAAAGGCCTAGAGATTCTCTTTTAAGAGCAGCTCAAAGATTAAAAGAGGAAACTGCTGAATTTAAAGAATTGATTGAAGGCATATAATCCACTTTTTGTCTTTGTCAAATTTTTGTCAAAATATTGCCAATGGTTGGTAATATTTTGTTTTTTCTATTTTTACTTAATTATTTTTATTGTTTTGTTTCATTTTTTATTTTTGGGGTGATAAGATTAAATATAAGATTCCATCATTGACGGTTGATATTTTTATTTTTAATGAAAATAATGAATTTATACTTATTAAAAGGAAAAATGATCCTTTTAAGGACTATTGGGCTTTGCCAGGAGGTTTTGTTGATTATGGTGAAACCACTGAACATGCTGCTGTGAGAGAAGCAAAGGAGGAAACATCCATTGATGTTGAGCTCATTAAATTGTTCAATGTCTATTCAGACCCAAACCGTGACCCAAGAAGGCATACTGTATCTGTATTCTATTTAGCTCATGGAAACTTTGATGATGCAAAGGCAGATGATGATGCTGGGGACATTGGTGTATTTTCATTTGATGATTTGAAAGGTTTAGACCTTGCCTTTGACCATAGAATGATTTTAGAAGAAGTCAAGGATTATTTTGAAAAGGACTAGTCCCTTAAAGTTTTCATTTATTTTTTTTATTAATGTCATTAGTATTTTTTTTCAATATTTTCATTAACTTTTTCAATTCATTCTTTTTTAAAAAATTCAATTATTCTACTAAAATTTTTTTCTAAAAATTATAAATTTATTACTATTTTTTAATCTACTTGCGATTTGTTTTTATTATTATTTTTTACTAAATTTTTACAATTTTTCTTAATTTTTAGGCATTTTTTACCCTATTTTTAAATTAAGTTTAAATACTATGACTTAATAATCATTATTTATAAGATATATTATATATAAATTATTTAATCATTTACGAAATTTAAAAAACTTAAATTTTGAAATTTTCATTAGGTTTAATTGTAGTAGGAAAGGTAAATGTTTTAGATTATAATTATTGGAGATTATAATCATTTTTTTTCTGGGTTTAAATTTAATTTTAAAAATTTTTTAATTTCTGTTTTTAAAGAGTAGTGCTATTAATTATTGGAGATGAATTTATGGAATTTTGTCCAGATTGTGGAGGTATGATGCTTCCTTTTGAAGAGGAAATCATTGAAGAGGACAATAAAGAAGATAATGTTGATGAATCTGCTGAAGTGGAAAATGGGGATACAGATAAATCTAAAGATTCTGAAGAATCTGAAGACGAAAAAAAAGCTGAAGTAATCATTAAAAAATATCTTAAGTGCAACTCTTGCGGATATATGAAAGATTTGTCTGATGATGTTAAAGAGGCAAAAATTGAGGCAAAAATAGAAAGCGAAGACAATGTTATTATGAGAGGAGATGAAAGTGGCATGAGGTCCACTGTGAAGGAAAAATGCCCTAAATGTGGACATGATCGCGCTTCCTATGAATTGATTCAGACTCGTAGTGCTGATGAGGCACCAACCCGCTTTTTCACTTGTGAAAAATGTCATCATAAATGGAGAGGATATGACTAGTTCCATTTATTGATTATATGTCATTTGACAAAATTTGTCATAGCTTAATTAATTTTAGTTTTTAATTTATATTTTATATTTATTATTCATTTAATCGTATTTATAACGATTTTACTAAGAATATTATGGTGTGTTAGTAATTTTATGAGTGAGTATTCTTAGTATTTTTAAGTAAGGAGATAAAATGTCTAATTCAAAAAATAGTAATTTGGAAGACGTTTCTAATGGAAACGATGAATCCTCTTCCGGTAAGGCAGATTCCACTTCCAATAAAAAAACTAGATTTACTAAATCCAAATCCATCTCAGAAGTTTTTAAGGAATTGGAATTTGATGAGGAGGATGAAAATATTGAATTTTCTGATGACTTTGATGACGATTCTGTAGATGAGATTATACCTATTCATAATGAATACAAAGATTTAGATAAATCAGAGGCTTTTGATGAAGATTCCATTGAGGGTGGAGTAATCATAAATCCTGATTTGGATGATTCTGATGAAGCAGATGTTAAGGAATCAATTGAGTATGAAATTGATTCAATAGAAAATACTGATTCCATTGATGGTGAAACCGATTCAGATGAATTCAGTGAATCCCTTAGTGTTAAAACTGATTTTGATGAAAGTGGAGAATCCATCGATGCTGAAGATATTGATGATGAAGATTTTATCACTGGAAAGAATGGTGATGTTGTATTAGCAGATGAGAATATAGAAGGAAAAATTGGCAAATCCTCTGCTCAAGGCGTATTGATTAATGATAAGGATAAAACTTCAGATTCAGGTAATTCTTTAGATATTTTCAATTCCTCTACAATTATTTCTGTTGCTGGTTTTATTGTAGGTTTGGCAATTTTGATCATAGGCATAAGCTATTATGCCTCAAGTTCTGATAGGGTTGTGGATAATGTTTTATCCGGTGAAACTGCAGGGCTTGCTATTTTCTTAGTTATTATTGGTTTTATTATTATTGCATTTTCTTTATTGAAGTTCTTCTCATCCTCAAAGTCTTCGTTGATTATCGATACTTTCAATAGTATTAAAAGTATTGATTATGACGAAGTGAGCGAGGATGTTATTTCTCGTGAAGATTTTGATGCTGTATTCAGCATCTTTAAAAGAAAAAAAGATTCTAATTTTTCCGATAATGATAAATCTGTTGACTCTTCTAAAGATTTATTTGAGAAAGATCAAGAGGACGAGCTTTCTGATGATGATATCAGTTCCTTATACTCAAAATCAAACCTGACATCTCAAAAAAATCAATCTTCTTCTAAAGGGCATGAAAATGCTAACTCAACAGAAACTTCCCAAGATTACGATGATGGTGTTGATGAGATCATTCCTATTCATTCTAGACTAAACGAACAATCTGATGAGGAAAGTTTGGAAGACAAATACTCAAAATATGATTTTGATGATGGAATGGATGATGAGTATGCCCTATCTGATGAAAATGATGGGGAATATGATTTGGTTGAAGATGACCGGGGCATAGCTGAAGAAAATCTTGAAGAGGATATCATTGATGAGGAATATGAAATTCCTGAACAAACTCAGCTTGAAGATGATGCTGATTCTGACTTAGAGGTTGAAAAAATGGATGGTTTAGAGGAAAAGTATTCTAAGTATGATTTTGACGATGATTTCGATGATGAAGTGGATGAACCTGCTGTTTCTAAACCTAAATTCAAAAGGTCCGTTGACATTTCAAAATTTGAAAATGTGCCTTTGACTGAAGAGGAATTGGCTGAAAAAGAAAGAAAAGCTCGAGAATTAGAAGAGAAAAAAAGAAGAATAATTGAAGGTACCAATTTTGACAATAGTTTAAGAAAGCACTGATTTTCTTAAATTATTTTTTTCTTTTATCTTCATGGGTCTTGTCAGTTCTTATTTTTCTTTTAGCTACATGAGTCTCATCAATTCTTATTTTTTTATTTGCTTAGGCTATTTGCTCGATTTTTTTGCTTTTTTTCAATATTTTTTAAAGTTTATATCATTTTTTCAGCATAAATTTTAAAAAATTTCTCACTTTTGATTAGATTTATAAATGATTAAATACTAAAATAATATTATAATAAAATATATAATTTTATTAAATTTTAATAATTAAAAATTAAATTATGCATTATTTTTATAAATTATTTATAAATAAAATATCTAAAGCTTAATAGGAGCTTATTTTAATTTATAATAAATAATCAATGCTTAAAATTAAATCAAGAGTTGATTTTTAATGTTTAAAGCTGAGTTAAGTGATTCAAGTATTTTAAAAACCAGTTTCGATGCTATTTCATCTATTGTGGATGAAGTTCAAATCCAAACTGACAGTGAAGGTTTTCGTTTAGATGCCTTAGACCGTAGTCACATTACCTTTGTTCATCTCGAACTCAAATCCAGTTTATTTGATGAGTTCATTTGCGATGAACCGGAAAAGATCAATGTCGACACTGATGAGTTAATGAAAGTATTAAAACGTTCCAAAGCCAATGACCGTGTATTGATGTCATTGGATGAAGGAAATCTTATTCTCACTTTTGTTGGTGAAGCTACAAGAACTTTCAAGATCAGATTGATTGATATAGAATATGATTCTCCCGCACCTCCTTCATTGGATTATCCTACTGAATTTGAGATTCCTTTCACACTCTTAAAAGACTCAATTCAGGATATGGACATCTTCTCTGACAAGATCACTTTAATGGTAGACCAAGAAAACTTCTATGCGTCTGCTGAAGGTGAGTTTGGAGATGCAAACATTGAATATTTACATGGTGAAAAAATAGACACTAAGGCTAAATCCATTTTCTCTTTAGAGAAAATCAGGGAAATGCTCAAAGCAGACAAATTCTCTGAAATTGCAACCATCTGTCTTGGAAACGACATGCCCTTGACCCTCTCTCTTAAGATGGTATCTGAAGATGGGGAACTTAGTTTCTTGCTTGCTCCAAGAATAGAATCTGAAGACTAAATGTAGCTAGAGCCATCTAGTTAAAGCGATTAGTGAATAAATTAATTTTTATTAAATTAATTTATTTTTTTATTTTTTTACACCTAAAATTTATACATTATTGACTTTATTAAAACGATTGGCATTGAAATATTGATGATTATTGGCGATAATCTTAGACTTAAATTTATTTTTATTATAGATGATTATTATGCAAGGCGACTTTTTCCAAGTATTACGCAGAGTTCAAAGGGAGGAACGTAGTAAATCTTCTCTCGCAAGAGTGGAAAATGACTTTTATAAGCAATTACGTGATTACATTAAAAGTTTAGAGCGTTCCGTAGCTAATAATCCTTTTGGAAATGAGCAATTGGTATTGAATAATGCCCAAAGAATTGCCACTGAAATCTGTGAAACTAGGCAATCCAAGATCACCAAAGCTGCCAATAACAATATCTACAGGTCTTTTCTTTTGTTTAAAACCGACAATCCTCAATTTGACCTATTGGATACAACTCCATTGAACCTTACAGATGAGGAGGAAACATTGTATTTCTCACTTATGGATGCCCTTAAGAGTCATAGATATAGGATTTCTTTAGATGAATACACTATTGATGACACTATTGAAGATGAGTATGAGGATGAATATGATGAGGATGTAGCTGTGGATGAAGATGATGAAGACTCTTTTGTTGAGGATTCCTATGAGTCTACTGCCTCAATTGGAGATGAAACAGCTGTTTCTGAAGATTTGGAAGATGAAATTTCCGATGCTCTTGGCGAATCTGATGATGAGTCTAATGTTTTCCTTGGATCTGATGAGGGTTTCGATGTTCTTGATGAGTCTGATGATGAGTCTGATGAGGTTTTGGATAGATTAAATCAAATTAAGGATGCCAAAGTAATTACTGATGAGAAGTATGAGCATATTGACAGACAGGTCGCTAACCAAAGGCATCAAAGTCAAGGTCACTCCCAAGCAAAAGAAGTTCAATCCAGTAGTGAAGATAGTTCTAAGGCCAAGGAATCTGTTTCTCATGACATAAATGATATTTTCAAGGATCCGGATAGCCAATTTGTTGATTTGGATAAATTGGAATCTAATTATGAGGAGGATTACTTCAATTCAATAGTCACAGGGTCCAGTTATGCCAAACCAACTGAAGACGACTTTAATATGATTTTTGCAAAACCTAAAAAGACAAAGGGAGAAGCAGAAAAGTCTGATGTTAAAGGGGAGAGTTCTTCTAAATCTACTCAAAGTGAATTGAAATCACCTGATAGGTCTAAGTCTTCCCAGTCTGAATTAGGATTTGCATCTAACAGATCTCAGTCTGAATTGGGGGTTTCATCTAATAGGGCTCAGTCTGAATTAGGATTTGCATCTGGTTTAGATGCAAAAAAATCAAAATCAGGTCCTGCAGATCGTTTTAATAAATCTATTGAAAATAAGGATGATTCTCCTAAAAAGCCAGTTGATAAAACAAAAGGAGGATTATTTGCTAGAGAAGAGATAGAAAACACTACAGTTGTCATTAATGAAAATATTGGAGAGATGATAGGTATTGATGGAAAGATCTATGGTCCTTTTTTAGAAAATGATGTGGTTATCTTGCCAAATATAAATGCCCAAATTCTCATTGACAACAATAAGGCAAGTTTAGTAAAACTTTAGATTCTCATTTCTTTTCATATTCTAAAATTTTTTTATTTGAAAAATTTTAGTTCAATCTCTATTTTTATTTAAAAATTATATAATATTACAAAGGTTTATATATGGATAATAATCATATATAATTAATGTATCTATAATAATATGATATTTTCTTATTTTAAAATATTTTTTTAATTATTAGATTCCAAGATTTACAGTTTGCTAAATCTTTTTTTATAGTTTTTAAAACTTTAATTCAGCATATCCTATGAAGGAATAGGGTTATTGCAGTAGATGAAGTGCTATAAAAATATTTTTTATAAGAAGTATAGATGCTCTCATGCTTGTAGGAAACTGAAAAACGTTCTTATCAGTATGTTATACTCATCCTCATGCTAAATGGAAACCTAAACAGTTCCAAGTGGTTTGTTGTAATTAATTATATATTATTTAAAAAAATCTGTTAATTAAGTTCTAAAAGTCTTTTAACAGAGAAAATTATTAAAGGTGAAGAAAATGAAAATGCCTAAGGAAAAAAGAACTTACTGTCCACATTGTAAAAAGCACACTATGCACGAAGTGCACACTTCCAAAAAGAGAAAAGCTAGTGAGTTAAAATGGGGACAAAGACAATTCAGAAGAGTTACCGCAGGGTACAGAGGTTATCCAAGACCATTACCAGGTGGTAACAAGCCGGTTAAAAAATTAGATTTAAGATACAAATGTAAAGAATGTGGAAAATCCCACATCAGAAAATCTTTCAGAGTAGGAAAACCTGAATGGGTATCTAACTAGGTGATTTGTATGGCAAGTAATGGAAGAGGAAACTTTTTAAGAGTTAAATGTTTAGATTGTGATAATGAACAAATCATTTTCGATCGTGCAGCTTCTGATGTAAAATGTATCATCTGCGGTAAGACTATTGTAAAATCCCGTGGTGGAAAAGCTAAAATCATGGCTCACATCGATGAAGTTTTACAATAAGCTTAAAATTATTAATAGCCAATTACTCAAAAATAGCTATTTTAGCCAAATGTAATTGACTGTTATGTGATCTTAGAATAAAGATGGGTTATAATGATTGTTTTAATCATTTTTAATCATATCTTAACTGTTTTTATTTCGGTGTTTTAATTGGTAAGAAAAAGTCAAGAATGGCCAGATGAAGGAGAACTTATTGTAGGAACTGTCTACAAAGTTGTTAACTATGGTGCATTTGCTAACTTGGAAGAATACGCAGGCAAGGAAGCTTTCATTCATATTTCTGAAGTTTCTTCTGGTTGGGTAAAAAATATTCGAGATCATGTAAGAGAAAATCAAAAGATTGTTGCTCGTGTTTTAAGAGTTAATCCTAAAAAAGGTCATGTAGATGCTTCTTTAAAAAGAATTAGAGAAGACCAAAGGACTAAAAAGATTCAACAATGGAAAATTGAACAAAAAGCTGAAAAATTCTTGGAATTAGCTGCTAAATCTTTAGATAAGGACTTGGATACCGCTTACGATGAAGTGGGATATGAGCTTATGGATATCTTCGGTGATATCTACGGTGCATTTGAAAGCGCTTCTGAAGAAGGGGCAGAAACTCTTACTGAAGAGGGAATTAGCCAAGAGTGGGCTGATGCCATAACTGAAGTTGCTGAGAAAAACATTCAACCTCCTGAAGTTCACATCAGCGGTTATGTAGATATTAAAAACTACAACCCAGATGGTGTGGATGTCATTAGGGAAGCTCTTATGGCAGCAGAAGCGGAAAACATTGAAGTTCAATGTGTTGGAGCTCCTCGTTACAGAATCACTGTAACTTCTACTGATTATTTGGTTGCTGAAAAGCAATTGAAGGAAGCAGCAGAAAAAGCAATTTCTATCGTAGAAGATGCAGATGGAACTGGAGAATTCTTACGTGAAATTGAAAATTAATTAGTGAATCAGATGAAAATGAAAATGAAGAAGTGTCCTGTTTGTAATATTTACACACTTAAATCCCAATGTCCAAATTGCGGTGGTGAACTTAAAGTGATTTACCCTCCAAAATTTTCCGTTGAGGATAAGTATGGTAAATATCGTAGACAATTAAAGAAAGAGATGCTTGATAAGGAATAAATAGTTTTTAATTAGCAAACTATTGTTAGTTTAAAAACCATTATTCTATTTTTTTTATTTTCTATTTTTATAGATTTTACGATTAAGATTATTTGATTTACGATTATTTGATTATATTATAAAATGTTCTTAAAGGTGATCTTATGAGAACAACTCAATTTAAAGTATTAGAAGAAGTTAGTTTAAACAATCCTATATTTATTGAAGCACTTCCTGGAATCGGTCATGTAGGAAAATTAGCAATTGATCATGTTATTGATGAACTTGATGCTACTAAATTTGTAGAAATCTATTCTCCTTACTTCCCTCCACAAGTTCTTGTTGGTGAAGGGGGAATTGTAGAGGATATGACAAATGAAATGTATTACTTGAAGTCTGCTGGTGCAGATGAAAGAGATTTCATATTTTTAGTAGGTAACTGTCAAGCTTTAGCACCTGAAGGTCAATACGAACTCTGTGGTTCTATCCTTGACTTCGTTGAATCAAAAGGGGCTAAAGAGTTTTATACTTTAGGTGGTCTTGCTACTGGTCAACCTATTGAAGGTACAGATGGTCGTGTTTTAGGTGCTGCTACTGATGAAGAGCGTATTGAAATGCTTAAGGAAGCAGATGTTGAAATCAGATCTGCAGATGGCGGTATCGTTGGTGCTTCTGGTTTATTCTTAGGTTTAGGTAGACTCAGAGGAATGAAAGGGGCTTGCTTAATGGGTAAAACTCCAGGTTATTTCATTGATGCTGAAGCGGCTGAAGCTATTTTGCAAAAATTAGCTATTCTTGTAAAACTCGAAGTAAGTACTGAAGAGTTAGAAGCAAAAGCTGAAGAAATCCGTGAAATGATTAGCCAAGCTCAACAAATGGAGCAAGAAATGCTTCAAAGGGCTATGGGTCAACAAGCACCACAACAAACTCAAGATGACCTCAGATACATTGGGTAAACTTTTAAAAAAAGTTTAATCAAAATATTTTTAAAAATTGCTTAATTTAACTTTTAAATTTAAATTATAATAGCTTTAAGCTATTTTCTTTTTTTATTTTTACTTTTTTTTCATATTATTTTTACTATTTCATATTATTTTTATTCTTTTTTATCTTATGATGCTAATAACATTCCTATTATCGCAATTATCATTATCAATATATTAAGATATGTGTTAATTTCTATTTTTTCAGTTATTTTATAGCTTATATATGTTGTACTCCCTATTAAAATTGTTAAAATCATTTGGATTATAAATAGTATACTCATTCTATCACTCAAAAAATCAATAAATGGAATGATTTAAATATAATAGAATAGAAAGATAAAATCAAGCAGAGAGATTAATCTCTCCACTTGATTTTGAGATACAAACCAATTATTTCTGTAACTGCAATTACAAAATAAATAATGGTTTGTATCATATTCCATTCTATTTTTCATCCCCCCCTATAACAAGTTTTAAGACTATTTCTAGCCTATTTTAAACTTGCTACATTATAATATTTATTTTTCTGCGATTATAAATGTTATTAAAGAGCATATGGTCAGTATTATTTACTATAAGTTACATATAGTTTACTAAATGATAATTAAAGCATTTTTGGATTATTTTTAATTAAATAAACTATTTTTTATTTCCTTATTGTTTATTTTTTATTGTTTTAATGCTTTTTTGTTTTCTTGATTTTTTTATTTCACATTTTTATCATTTTTTCCCAATTTTTTCCAATTTACTTTAAATATTTTATTATTTTATATTTGTTTTTTCCAATAATATTGATTGTTTTTCAATTTTAACTTCAAAAAACTTTTTATTTCCTTTTTTAAGTTTAATTCACCGTTATAATAAAATTTAAATATGTAAAAAGTCAAAATACTTATAATTGTTTTAATTAATCAAAACAAAAATCTATTCTAATGGAGGTTTAAAATTGAAAAGATTAGACGATATTACAATATCAAAAGCGATTATACAGGAATATATGAATGATTTTTTAGATTACACCGATATGGATGTGGCTATTGGCGGAGGAGGCCCTTCTGGAGTCACTGCTGGATATTATCTTGCTAAGGCAGGGTATAAGGTTGCATTGTTTGAGAGAAAGCTCAGCATAGGCGGAGGCATGTGGGGCGGAGGAATGATGTTCAATAAGGTTGTTGTACAAGAGGAAGGAAAGAGGATTCTCGATGAGTTTGGAATCAGATCTAAGGTATTTGAAGACAATTATTATGTTGTTGATTCTATTGAATGCACTTCTACCTTATGTTCAAAGGCCACTCAAGCAGGTCTTAAAATATTTAATTTGATGTCCATTGAAGACTTGATGGTTAGGAAAAACGGAATAAATGGTCTTGTATTGAATTGGAGTTCTGTAGAGATGTCTGGATTGCACATAGATCCATTGACTGTAAGGGCTAAGGCTGTAATTGATGCAACAGGCCATCCAACAGAAATCACTAAGATAGTTGAAGAGAAGATGGGAGAAAGACTGAATACTGCAACAGGCAGGATTATGGGTGAGAAATCCATGTGGGCCGATAGGGCAGAATCCAAGATATTGGAAAATGTCACTGAAGTCTATCCTGGTTTATATGTTACTGGAATGGCTGCAAATGCAGTTCATGGCTCCCAACGTATGGGTCCAATATTTGGTGGCATGCTCCTGTCTGGTGAGTATGTAGCTAAAAAGGTCATCGAAGACTTGGAGAATAGGGGATAAATTTTAATAAATTTTTATTACTTATTCTTTTTTTAACTTTTTTTAA
>JAUNXF010000094.1 GCA_030539935.1 Methanobrevibacter sp. | reverse complement strand
GAAGCAATACAGTCCAAATCTTCCCTAGCGGCATTTTTAGATCTGAATGAAAAGTGTCATATACCTTTAATGAATAAGGCTTTGAATATAATCTTTCCATAGCATTTTCCAAAATATCAAATTTGCTTCCATAATATAATTTAAACCCGTCCTCTGTTACATTCATAGTATAGATTATTCCAATAGGCATTCTCTTTGGAGCATTTGACTCTCCCCCATATACCAAAACTGAAAACAAAAATCTTTCTAAAAATGATCTGAGTTCACCAGTAATCTCACCAAAGTAAATTGGGCTTCCAAATATGATTCCATCGGCATTTTTAATTTTAGGGAGCAATTCTCTCAAATCATCCTTAATTGGACATTGTGCATAATATTTGCCCCCAATCCTTTTACAATGGAAGCAGGATTTGCAGCCTTTAAAATCCAAATCATAAAGATGGATTTGATGAATGCTTATATCATCCTCACCATAGTGCTTTTTTAACTCATCAAAAATGCCTTCACTTGCCTTTTCCAATAATTGGGCAGTGTTGTATTTCTTTCTTGGACCGCCATTCACAATATAAAATTCCATAGAATCACTTTTAAAGTTATTTAAAGAATAAGAAAAAAATAAGAATCTGATTAATTGATAAAAATAAAAAAAATAGAAATAAAAGATAATGAATAAATAATAGATTGCCCTTTGCAGGGCATTGAACAATAATCATTCATATCTTACTTTACCGATATGCCTTGTACTTCCAGGGTCTTCACCATTGAAGTGCGCCAAATAGTAAACAAACCATTCCAATGGTATTACAAGCACAAATGGTGCAAGCAATGGATTAATGTCTGCATAATCCTTAAGATTATAGACAATGGTTTTAGCATCCAACTTATTTTTTGAGAAATTGATGGCTATTTTAGTTAATTCATCACTTTCCAAATCGGCATCCAAGAAAATTAAAGGAACATCCTTCTCAGCCCTTTCAATTAGGCCATGCCTGAATTCTGCAGAATAAAGCGGACAGGCATGTTTAATGGCACCTTCCATTAGCATGGTCATAGCTAACTTATATGCAAGTCCAAAATTGACGCCACTTCCTAAACAATAGAAAATTTCCTCATCCTTAAGATCTTCTGCAAGCTTCTTATTTTCCTCTTCAGTGCTTTTCAAAAGTTCTTCAATTAAATCTGGCATAGAGGACAACTGTTCTAGAATTTCATCAGCCTTTTCATATCCTGAAGCGGCAAATAAAATTTGGTAAAGGCAAGCCAATTGGGTAATATAAGTCTTAGTGCCTAAAATAGCTGTTTCAGTATTTCCTAATGTAATAATCGGATACTTTGCCTCCTTAATCATAGAGCTTTTAGGTTCATTTGAAATAACTACAGTATCTATCTTAAATTCATTAGCTCTTCTTAAAGCTGCTAAAGTATCTGCGGTTTCACCTGACTGAGAAGTTGCAATGAATAAAGAATTTTCACCTTCATTTAATCTTTTATTATAAACAAATTCATAACCAGTAAATACCTCTATTCTTAAATCAGAGACAGATGCCAATGCATCTCTAATAGAATAACAAGTAGAAATGGAACTTCCACAGCCAATCAGATAAATGGTGTCAACAGACTGTGCTAATTTAGAAATATTCGCCATATTATCTAATTCAGAAGCAAATGTTTTTCTTAATGCTTCCGGTTGTTCCATCATTTCATAATACATCTGATATTTCATATAACTCCCCTATTTAGTTGAAATAATAATCTTATAAAATTTTTTAAATAAACATTATCAATTATCTTTATCTAATCGATATATTGTATATAATTATATTATTTATACTATAAAAAGTTTATATAAGAAATTATAAAAAATATATTAATAGACTTTAAAAATTCATGGTTTAAGGTTTTAATAGTTAGAATTAGAGGTAAAAAATGGAAATTGATTTAAGTAAAATTGGGATGCATAAAGGGCAGCAATACGAAACAATTATCACCACCACAGATAAAGATGGAAACCCTAATGCAGCACCCTTTGGCATAAGGATTTTGGATAAGGATAAGGTCCAATTAAGAATATTCGAAGGGGGAAACAGCATAAAAAATATTAGGGATAAAGGAGAATTTGTCGTGAACGTAACTGAAAATCCTCTAATGTTTACACTGGCAACAATTAATACAATCCCAGAAGAACATTTGACTAAAATCGATAAAAGGACAAAAAGCAATGATGAGCTATTTTATTTGACAAATAGTGACGCTTATTTCATCTGTGAAGTTGAAACTTTAAAAACCGCCTTTAGAGAAAACGATCCAATAATGGATACTGAAGTCAATATGATTAAAGCAAATGCAATTGAACTTAATGTTCATAACAATTGTGTAAAGCCAATGAATAGGGCTCTCCCTGCTTTAATCGAAGCATTAGTTAATTTCTCAAGAATAAACATTGTTGATGAGGATACACAAAAACACTTCATTGAAAGGTTTTTCGAATCTGAAGGAATAATCAAAAGAGTTGGAAATAAAGAAGAAAAGGAATCCATTCAAATCCTAAAAGAGAACTTAAAAAATCAGGGATTTGAGATTCAATAGAAATATGAATAAAACTAAAAAATAAAGAAGAACTATAGATAAGAAAAAACTAAAAATAAGAAGAATTGGTTAAATTAATCATATTTAACCAAATTGGAAACATCTGCTTTCCTTTTTACCATAGCAATTATTGCAACCTTTGCACCTTGATACACCGTCACCATTTTCCTTCCATTCAAGCAAGAAATCCTGTTGGGCTACAAAAGGCTTTGCAAGAGATAAAAATTCAATATCTGTTTTGTTTAAAATCTCATTCATTGTTTTCATATCTCTTAAAGTGCCTCCTAAAATAATAGGAATATCCAATTCTTCAGCCATCTTATTTGCATATGATAAGAAAGCATGATCTCCATCTTCACCAAACTTGAATGAAATGGTTCTTGCAGTAATCTGTACACTATCAGCACCGTTTTCTGCTAAAATTTTAGCTATTTCAAAACTTTCATCAAGGGTCATTCCACCTTTTCTTCCATCTACCGCATTAATCCTAAAGCTTATATGGCAACCAACCATCTTTTTAATCAGCTTGATGATTTCTACAACGATTCTCATCCTATTTTCAGTGCTGCCTCCATACTCATCAGTCCTTTGATTGAAATATGGGTTTATGAACCTTGCCAAATAGAAATTATGGGCCATATTAATTTGGATTCCATCAAAGCCTGCAAAAGAAAACTTTTTGGCAGCCATGACAACTTCTGCCTGAAGTTTTCTTATTCCCTCAATGGTCAAGTCATTAGGTTCTGCCTTCTGATTAACACCATCATCATAAAAGAAAAATGCCAATTGACCTAAAATAGGCACTTCAAAATGATGTGAGAGATTGGTGACTTGCTTATAATCCTTTATAAAACCTTTATAATTCATATTAGCACAATAATGATAGAATCTATCCTTTGGGTCTAAAGCAAACATTTCAGAGACAATCAGTCCAACACCGCTTTTGGCAATATTTTCATATCTGTCAAAAACAGAGGTTTTGATAAATCCTCCATTTTCACTCTCCTTTCCCAACCGCCAGTACGGACAATTCTGCTTTTAAGATTAAAATCAGCGAATTGGCATTCATCAAATATGTCTTTCATAAATCTTCCCCAATCTAACAAAATATTCTTAAATAAAAATAATCCTCAATCTAAACCAAATATTGTTTAATCAAATCTACAAATCCAAAGCTTTCAAAGTCAAACATTCCCAAATCACTTATTTTAAAGCTTGGAATAACAAGCAATGTCATAAATGCCAAAGTCATAAACGGAGAGGTTAAAGTGCATCCTAAGTCTTTGGCCAAATCACACAGCTCATTCATTTTAGACGCCACATAATCCACATCCTTATCAGACATCAGACCTGCAATTGGCAATTCAAGAATAGCCTCAATATCATCCTCTTTAGATACAACTGCAATTCCACCTTGGTTTTCCCTAATTAAGTTAACTGCATAAGCCATATCCTCAGAATTTGTACCAGCGACCACTATATTATGGGAATCATGTGCAACAGATGAAGCAATAGCTCCCTTTTCAAGGTTGAAACCTTTAATAAATCCATTGGAAATGTTTCCTCCGCCATACCTATTTACAACAGCTATCTTAATAATGTCCTTTCTTAAGTCCGGCTGAATGACCTTATTGTGAATAAGTAAAGTTTCCTCAGATTTTCCAGTCAATAATTCGCCGTCATAAGCTTCCATAACATAAACATTAGTGGTTTCATCCATTAAGGAATTTACCCAGTCCATTTCCATCAAAACATCAAAGTCTTCAGCAGTGACTTCATTCAAGTCAAAGCTATTTTTAGCCACGGGCTCTTCTGCTTCAAATAAAACTTCCCCTTCATCAAAGACAAGGTCTCCATGAACCCAAACCTTGCTGACATTTAAATTTCTTAAGTCATCAACCAAGGCAAAATTAGCAATTCTTCCTGTTTCAATTGCTCCACAATTCAAGCCATAATGTTCTGCAGGATTAAGTGTCACCATTTTGATAGCTTCTTTTGGATTGATCTTTAATGAAATGGCCTTTTTAATTAAATTATTCAAATGGCCTTTTGACAAGTCTCTTGCATCAATATTATCACAAACTAAAAAATCAAATGGAGGGACTGTTAATGATTCATCAATATTATCCACAATAATGTTTCCTGCCATTTCCTCTTCAATTAAATAATTCAACCTATCATCAATATTGAAAAGG
The DNA here is from genome assembly GCA_030539935.1 of Methanobrevibacter sp. GTDB lineage: Archaea > Methanobacteriota > Methanobacteria > Methanobacteriales > Methanobacteriaceae > Methanobrevibacter. The sequence continues at coordinate 1,004 of JAUNXF010000094.1, read as the reverse complement.
GTGTCCATATCCTTTGCTAATGACCCTTCACGAACCATTATTTTCATACCTGCTTTTTTCTTTTCAACAGCTTCAGCAAAATTACTGCATTCATGGTCTGTTGAAATTCCCCATGAAACATATTTTCGCAAATCTTCTCCTGAAACTGATGGCGCATGACCATCTATCGGCTTTCCTAATGACTTAGCGGCATCTAATCTTTTTATGACCTCCTCATCTTCAGCCAAAACATCTTGGAAATTCATCATTTCACCAAGAGCCACCATTTCATCACGTTTTAATAATTCAGCAACATCATCGCCATTTAAAATCGCTCCGGAAGTTTCAAATGGTGTTGCCGGAACAGATGAAGGGGCAGCATAATAAAAGTCAAAAGGCACTTTCTTTCCATCTTCAATCATAAAGTCAATCCCTTCAACTCCAAGCACATTCGCTATTTCATGTGAATCTGCAATCACAGAAGTTGTTCCATAAGGTATAACCGCCTTTGCAAAATGAGAAGGGGAAAGCTTTGAGCTTTCAATATGGATATGGGAATCAATGAATCCAGGTATTAGAACGCCCTCATAATCCAAATCAAGGCTGTCATCATCATCGGTGATTATTGGAATAACTTCCTTAAACATTCCATCCTCAATAACGACAACGGCAGGATAAACCTCACCAAGCTCAACCTCTAAAATCTTTGCAGTAATGACAAAATCGCCTTCAGGATCTTCTGCATCCTCTAAAATGATATCTTCTATTTCTATATCATCAAGACCTTCCACAGAAATTATGATTTCATTTCCATCTACATTAATAATTTTTTCGCCCATAAACGACACCATATGAAAAAAATAAATTAATAAATAAGGTTTTTAATTATTTTATAATATTAAAAAATGTAAAAAATAATTTTCATAAAATAATCTAATCTAAAATAAAATCTATTAGAACTTAATTAAAAAAGTTTCTAAAAAAGTTTGTAATGATAAAAATAAGATTTTGAAAAAGATTATAAT
>JAUNXF010000026.1 GCA_030539935.1 Methanobrevibacter sp. | reverse complement strand
TAAAAGAATTGAAAAAAAAAGAATAAGTTTTTTTTCAATTTAAATTTGGAATCATTCAGATAGCAAATTTAGTTTAAAGTAACTAATCTGAGCTTGTCAGGTTTTTTAATTACTCTGCTTGATTTGAAAGCAACCAATGTTTTGATTCCTTTGGAGTATGCAATGTCAACTAATCTTTGGCTGATTACGCCATCAAAAATAATGGTGTCTGCATCTGGATTGTCTTGCTTTAACTCTTCGTAAAGGGTTTCAACATTAGTTTCCTTTAATAGGTTTAAAGAATCATCGTAGATTTCACTGTTTCCAGTTCCCTCTAAATCTTTTAGCATGTTCTTTAATAATTTTATTCTACTATCTTGGATTCTGTCTCTACGGCCTCTGGAGTTTCTATCTTTTCCTCTGCGATCGTTTCTGCCATTTTTTCTATCGTTTCTGTCTTTTCTTTCGAATTTGTCTTTGCGATCGTTTCTGCCGTTTTTGTTTCCGTGGAACTTGTCAGACTTGTTTAAGTTTTTTGCTCTTCTGTCACTGGTTTTGCCTGTTCTGTTGATTTTGTTTTTACGCACTTTTGCTTGAGTGTCCAAATTAAAATCAAGGTTGTTTATAACTTGTTCAGTGGGAGCTTTGTCTCTTAAAGCAATCAATACTTCTTCTTTTTCAAGATCTTCAACTTCTTTGCCTCTTGGAGCTCGGGTAATGTAGTCGACATCTCCAACTTGCAAGAGTTCTTTTAAGATCAGTTCTCCGCCACGGTCACCATCAACAAAAGCAGTTACAGTTCTTTTTTTGGTTAGTTCTGCAACTGAGGTTGGGATATTCACTCCTTCAACTGCGACAGTGTTTTTAATTCCGTATTTTAATAAATTTAAAACATCATTTCTTCCTTCCACAACAATGATTGCGTCGGAAGTATGTACATTTGGACCTGCAGGAAGTCTTTCCGCTCCAAACTCAGAAATTTCATGAACTCTCATGGATTCTCTGATTTCTTCAATCATTTTCATGCTTTCAGGAGAGACGGTTTCCATCATGCCCATATAAATTTCTTTTGCACGATTAATAACTTGTTGTCTTTTCACAGCTCTTACGTCTTCCACTCTAAGAACTTCAATAGAAGCTTCACAAGGACCTACACGGTTAATGGTTTCCAAGGATGCTGCAAGAATGGCGGTTTCAATCCTATCCAAACTGGATGGGATGACTATTTCACCTTTTGCACGGCCTCCATTGGAATGGATGATAACTTGGATTCTTCCAATTCTTCCAGTTCTTTGGAGCTCTCTTAAATCTAAATCGTTACTTAAAAGTCCTTCGGTCTGTCCAAAAACAGCACCTACCACATCAGGCTTTTCCACGATTCCGTTTGCATTGATTTGAGCGTGAATAAGATATTTAGTTGTAGTTAATTCTACACCTTTTCCCATAATAAGCCTCCTTTGAGCTTTGTTAATAGGATAATTTAAGGCTAGTACTCGTAGAATTGTTATTAAATAATATCTTCATGAATTTAAAACCTTTGAATAATTCGATTATCCATTGGGATAATTTTAGAACCTATGAATAATTTTTTATTTTTTATTTACCAGTTTTAAACATTTATAATTAATAATACCTCATTTTTTTATTTTGATTAAATGTGTTTATTGTAAATTTTTAATTTAAACTCATTTCTTTGATTAATGATTTAAAATTAATTATTCTAATTAAGATTTAGCATAACAACAATTTTACTACTAGCTTAATTATAATTAATTTTAATTAATAAACTGTTAATTCATAATTGATTATAATTTTAAATTATACTGTAATTTGTAATAAATTGATTAATTAATTTAATTAATTTAAATAAATTAATTGATAAAAACAGATACTAAGATTTGGAGAATTTCCTAATACAAATAGCTGAACTAATATTTGGTATAAGGATTCATTCTATTTAATGATCATATAAAAAAAGATAGCAAATTGATTAAAATTTAAAGATAATTATTCAAATACCCTATTGAATATCTTAAAGCATATGTGCTTAGCGCTAATGACTTATTAGCCAATCAAACTTTTCAATCAATTAAATCAAAATCCATAATTTAATTCAATTGGTCATATGTTTTTATCCAATATTCGAATAATTTGCTTAATTAAAATTCTTGATTTTAATAATGTTCTGGCAAAAGTAGTTTAATCTAAGTTTATTCAAATAATTAAATGATAATTATTCCTTTTTCTTTACTAATAATGTATAAATCGTCTATTTACGCAATAATTTATTGAGAATTGTTTGAGAATAATTAGTTTAATTTAGTAATAATAATCTATTTTCCTTTCACCTTAAGTCTTTAATTTTAATAATAATTGTAATAATCGTAATTAATAATGAATTAATTAATCTTTTCAATTAATTAATATTGTAATTATAATAATATCATTTTTATATGATTTTAGTATCCAAATAATAATATCTTCATCATAATATATAAATTATTTTATATTTTTCTAAAATGGGAAAAATTTTTAAAATATTAGAAAATTTTATTAAATATCTTTTAAATAATTTAATTTAGAGAATTAAAAAATTATCAATATTATTTCAATCGATTTTATTTTTAGAAGAGGTGTTAAATTGGCTAAAATCACTGCTAAAACTTTATTGAAAAAATCATCTAAGGCAATTGATTTGGATGATGTAGACATTAGCGAATATATTTTTTCCATTGATGATTTGGATAATGAAAAGAGCAAAAGCCATGCCTTGCTCAAAAAGATCTTGGATTCAAGTTCAGCCTGTCAGGTATCTGATGCCTACAGTTCCGTTTCCGGTAGAAGTGGTGTCATAGATGGATTGAAACCTATGAATGACAATAAGGTTTATGGTAAGGTTTTCACTGCAAAAACCAATACTGATGATTGGGGAACTTCCTTGATGGCTATGGACAATGCAGAAGCTGGAGAAGTGCTGTTCATTCACTCTTATGGCAAGCCAGCATCAGTTTGGGGAGAGCTTGCCTCTACATGTGCAGGTGAGAAGGGAATCGCAGGAACTGTATTGTATGGTTGGGCAAGGGATATGGATGCTCTTGTAGACTTGGACTATCCTGTTTTTGCCCTTGATTATCTTCCAAATGCAGGAAAACCGTTAGGGCTTGGTGAAATCAATGTAGACCTTGAGATTGGTGAGGATATCATAAAACCTGGAGACTTTGTATTTGGAGATCAAAATGGTGTTGTGGTGATTCCTAAGGAGCTATTCCATGAAACCATGGTGGCAACCTTTAATGTAAAGGTTAAGGAAAGCCATATCATAAAGGAGCTAAAGAAAGGAAGATTATTGTCTGAAATCATTGGATTGGACAGGTAATTTAAACTATTCCAATCTATTCTTTTTTAGTTTTATCCTTCTTTTCTATTTTATCTAAAAATTATAGTATCTCTATCTGTTCTAAAGTTTCTCCAATAGCTTCATTGATGACTAGACTAGCCAAACTGTCGTAAGCTGTCTCGCTTTTATTTATCAAAACTAGCTTTGATCCAATGAAGTTATGTATCAATCCTGCAGCAGGATATACAACCAGTGAAGTTCCTCCAATTATTAAAGTGTCTGCCTTTGATATGTAATTGAAGGAATCGTTCAATAGATTACGGTTCAATGGCTCTTCGTAAAGAACAACATCTGGCTTGATTATTCCTCCGCATTCGCATCTAGGAATTCCATCACTTTCCAAGATATAATTTAAATCATATCCCTTGCCGCAAATTTGGCAATAATTTCTGTGAATGCTTCCATGAAGCTCTAAAACATTCCTGCTTCCTGCCTTTTGGTGCAATCCGTCAATGTTTTGAGTGATGACTGCCTTTAACTTTCCTGCATTTTCAAGTTCAGCCAACTTTAAATGGGCAGGATTAGGTTCTGCGTCCTTGAAAACAAGATTCTCTTTATAATAATTGAAGAATTCTTCTGTATGCTCCATATAGTAGCTATGTGAAACCAATTCTTCAGGGCTTGTACCATATTCCTCTAAAGTTTTAAAGATTCCACTTTCAGACCTGAAGTCCGGTATTCCGCTTTCTGTGGATACTCCAGCCCCTCCAAAGAAGACTATATTGTTTGAATTGTCTATGATTTCTTGCAATTCGCTGATTTTGGTCATAATCTTATTTTTATTGTTTGTCCATATTAATTTTTTCTTAAATTGAAGAGCTTTCAATGATTAATTTTATTAATTAAAAAATCATTATATATTATTTGATTTCAATTTTTTATTTAATGGTGAATTAAATGTTTAAGACAGATTATCCTGATGGCCCTACAGATGAGGCTAAAATAGATTCCGTGGAATGTTGTGGAGAATTGATCGGTGAAAATGAATTGGGGACCGTTCATTTGCACAGTGTCTTTGGGAATAGGGAATCTAATGTCAAGGTAGCTTATCTCATTGGCATGCATCCCCTTGAAAGCAAATCTCATAGGGCTTTGTTTGAAATAATTCTCAGTCAAGATGATGATTTGGATTATTCCTATTATATATACAATATTGATGTAAATCATGTTGATGGTGAAACTGAAGGTAGAATGGATGGACAGTTGCTTGCTCGGGAATTTGCTGCGCCTCATATAATTGAAAATCATTATGATTTCTTTGTGGACATTCATGCCAATAAAGGTTTAAAAGGGCCAGGCAAGTATGAAAAAACTAATTTTCTTTTTGCTCCAGGGTTTGATGATTTGTCAACATCTTATATGAATCAATTATTGTCACAGATTCCGGACTTGGAATATTATGCTCCTGAATACCGTACAAGTCCGGACTACATTACTGTTCCTGTTGCCAAGAGTGGGATTCCAACAATAGTTTATGAGACCTTTTCATATGAGCCTATGGCTGAAACCTATTCTTTAGCTAAAAAGCTTGTAGATGCGATAGACAATTTGGAATTTTAGTAGGGCATTATTCTATAAAGAAATTTTCTTAAAATACGGATATCTTTATATATTATGGAGTTCAATTATTTTTAAGCTAATCACTGTATAACTTTTCTCAAATAAAATTTTAATGATTTATTACTATTTTAAATAAATGATAAAAATTATTATATTTTGTTTATTTCTAATAGCAACAAATAATTTTCATTCAATTAAAGAGATTTTAACAAAAATCAGTTTGTTAGTTTTTAAATTATTATTTATCAATTGTTTTATTGATTAAGGAAGGAATTATCTACATTTATAAATATTATTATTAGGATTTTTTAGAAATCCTTTTTAATAAGAAATTTTTTTATATATAAAGGCATCGAAACATTTATATACTATAATGTAATTATATTAATTGTACTAAGTTTATTTTTAAGATGATTTTATGAAATTTTTAGGAAATATTTCACACCTTGCTAATTCTGGAAAGCTCATAGTCAAAACAACCAAGACTCCTCCAGCTGGGGCCTTTGTTTTTACAAATGACAAGCAGAAGATAGGTAAGGTATATTCTATTTTTGGACCAGTTAAAAATCCATATGTTTCCGTAAATATATTCCGGTCTGTAAATAGGAGAGATCTTGAAAGTAGACAAGGTGAAAAGCTATTTGTTTCCACTAAAAGTGAAATGGAGAAACTCAATAAAAATAGGAAAAATTCTAAAGGCACTTCCAAAAAGAGTTCAAAAGGTAATTCCAAAAAATCCAAATCTAAAAGATCCAGTCACAAAAAGAGGAGAAACAATTAGTTTGAATTAAAAACTTAAAAAGTTAATTCAGATTAACTTAAAACGTTTATTCAGATATATAAACTTAAAAAGTTAATTTAAATTAAAAAAGCTTTTTTAAATTAAAAACTTATTTCTCTATTTGTTTTTTAAGAGAATTATATTTTTTCTCTACGTTTAGAGATGATTTTCAAATTAATATAATAGGAGAGATTAACACGAAAGAAGGATTAAGCATGGAAGTTCGTGAAAATTCCGAAAGAACTTCTAGAAGAAGAAGAAAAGAACCCTCTGAGACTGAAAAACAAACTGAATGTCCTCAATGTGGATCAACTGATTTAATTGGTGACTATGAAAGAGCTGAAGTTGTATGTGCTAACTGTGGATTGGTCATTGACGATAACCTTGTAGATATGGGTCCAGAATGGAGAGCATTCGATCATGAACAAAGAGATAAACGTACAAGAGTAGGTGCTCCTATTACTTACACTATCCACGATAAAGGTTTAAGTACCATGATTGATTGGAGGAATAAGGATATCTATGGTAGAGATATTCCTGCAAGAAACAGAGCTCAATGGTACCGTTTAAGAAAATGGCAAAGGAAAATCAGAATTTCTGGTGCCACTGAACGTAACTTGGCTTTTGCATTAAGTGAGTTGGATAGGGACTCTTCAAGATTAGGTCTTCCAAGAAGCGTAAGGGAATCTGCATCTGTTGTCTACAGAAGTGCAGTAGAAAATAAGCTTATCCGTGGAAGAAGTATTGAAGGTGTTGTAGCTGCTTCATTATATGCAGCATGTAGAAGATGTAAAGTTCCACGTACTTTAGATGAAATTGCTGAAGTTTCAAGAGTTAGCAAGAAAGAAGTTGGAAGGACTTACAGATTCTTGACAAGAGAATTGAATATTAAGTTGCCTCCTACCTCACCTGTGGATTATGTTCCTAGATTTGCAAGTGAGCTCGGATTGTCTGGTGAAGTGCAATCCAGATCCATTGAAATCATTGAAAAGGCAATGGAAAAAGGATTGACTTCCGGTAGAGGACCAACTGGTGTAGCTGCTGCTGCATTATACATTGCATCTGTTTTATTAGGTGAAAGAAAAACCCAAAGGGATGTTGCAGATGTTGCAGGCGTAACTGAAGTAACCATCCGTAACAGATACAAGGAACTTACTGAACAATTAGAAATGGGCGTAACTCTTTAGGTTAACCCAATTCTTTTCTTTTTTTATTTTTTACTTTTTTTTAAAATATTTTCGTTGCCATATTTTATTTTTCATTATATTTAAAATGTTTTGTGCGCCATATCTTTTTTGAGTTTTAGAATAGTTCGATAGGAATAAAACTTTTGCTTCGTCTAAAAGATTTTTTCTTTATGAGGCTTGTTTCATCTAAAGAATTCTCATCTTCAAAAATAAGAAAATTTAATTTCATGAAAAATCATGAAATTACATGAATTGAAAAAATAGTTTTAATTAATTGACTAAAATGCTTATTTCTTAATTTTAAGAATAATCCTACATTTAAGATTTCCTAAAATTTTCATGTCATCAATCAAGCCTTGAATATTTTTCAATGCTTAAGTCAAGGTCCTTTAGGATTTCAGTGTTGTCCCATGGCTCAACCTTATTGAGGTTTTCCTGATATTTTTCCAGATGGTTTAAAAAGTTTTCAATCTTTTTCACATCCAAGTCATCATGGTATTCTCCAAATCCTAGCTTTTCAACATAGAATCCATTTAGGATTTGCTCAAAGTTCTTATGGGCAGGAGTGCTGTAGATAGGCTTTTTAAGATATATTGCCTCTGAAATCATGGTAAAACCTCCATTAACTATAATGGCCTTGGCGGTTCTCATGTCCTCAAATATCTGCTCTTCATTGAATGCCCTATATGTCAGGTTCCCATCCACTTCATCCTTATTGAATCCATAGACAATAAAGCTATAATCTAATTTCTTAAGCTCTTCCATAAGGTTTATGCTTGATTCTGAGGTCTGATAAACCAGTACATGGTCTCCTTGTTCAGGCTTTAGCTTCATTATCTCTTCCCTAAGCACTGGAGGATAAAGTGCAGTCATATTCGGATGCTTCAATGGAGGATAGAAGAATGTTGTTATGATATGCCTTTTCGGTCTTAAAATGTAAGATTTGGTCACTGCCTTTGCAGTCAGCATGTCTGCCCTATGGTGTGGAGGATAATCATATTCGCACTGTGTAAGCATATGGATGTTGTCCAGGCTGATTAATGGAATGTTCATAAGCTTGCTTAGCATACTTGAGTAGTTTTCAAAGTCGGATATGATTATGTTTGGCTTGATCTTCTTGCATTCCTTATATAAAACATTGTATCCTTCCTTTAAGTTGGTAGGATTTGCTTTCAATGCCTTAAAGAATGTCTTTTTGGTTCTGACCACATTGTTTTCATAAACAGTGTTGAATCCTCCGATTTCAAAGACATTGTCGAATTTTTCAGATAGGAACTTATATGCCCTATCGCTTGAAAAGATATAAACGTCATATTTCTTAATCAAATGTTCCAGTATTACGCTGCTTCTTATGGCATGTCCCATTCCCTCTCCACAGATGGAATAGAAAATTCTTTTTCTGCCTTCAGATCCTGCTGCCTCTTTTTTGACAAGGCCTGTTTCCTCTTCAGTGTATTCAATCAATTCATTTTCCTTAGGTTCCCTATCCTTAAACTTATTGATTCTATCCTTCAGCTTTCTGTTTCTGGATTTTTCAGCTATCTTTTCCATTTCAACGCTGTCAAGCGCTTCAATTGGATTATGGTCAAATTCATAATCTTCCAAGTTGTCGAATGTAACTTTTGAATCATGGCCGAATTCATAACCTAAGTCTTCTGCTGAAGTCCTTTTTCCTCTAAAGTCATTTACAGTGCTTTTTCCATATTGCTTAAGCAAGGTGTATAGTCCCTCTTCTTCAAGCCTTCTTGTTGAAACGCCTATTCTTGCGTTTCTGAGAACCTTAAATTGGCTTATTTCAGCCACCCTTTCAATGTAGTCTGTATCTTCGCCAAAGCTCAATTGCTCATCAAATCCGTTGACCTCATCGTGCAATTCCTTTTTGGATATGATTCCATAGCATCCTGCACCATGTGGCTTGATGTTTTCAACAGCAATCATGAACCAGTTTGCAAGGTCATGAAGATATTTGTCCCTTTTCTTTTGAGACAAAGGAGTCATTTGTGTAATTGCAATTCCCAAATCCTCAGATTCGAACTCTTCAATGACACTTGTCAAATAATGTTCTGTAAGCTCCAAATCAGAGTCTAAAAATAGCAATATCTCCCCTTTGGCCACTTCTGCACCTCTATTTCTACCAGGTCCAGGAAGTCCCCCTTCAACAACAATACAGCCAAACTCTTCAGCGATTTCTCTAGTATTATCTATGGACTGCGCATCTGCAACAATTATTTCATAATCAGTAAAATCTTGGGATTTTATACTTTCAAGTAATTTTGGAAGATATTCCTCTTCATTATATGTTGGTATGATAATACTAATTTTCATCTTAATCATCTCATTGTATTGCGTGAAGATTATATTATTATTTTTTTATTATTTTAATTAAACTTATTTTTTTATTATTCTTCTATTAGCTTATTCTTTAATTAAACTTATTTTTTTATTCTTTCTTCATGAACCTTATTTTTTCTATAAGTATGAATATATGTTCCAGCTGAGGGAATACCAATCACATTTTCCATCCAATGTAATGGCCAAGTTATTTAACAATTCCATTTCATTATATTCATTTGAGAGATGAACTATTGCTTTATTTTCATCCTCTGTTAAATTTAATGTGTTGTATTGATTCAAATCATTAAGGTCATGTGGGTCATGTAGTATAAGTTCATAATATTCAGTATTTGCCCCATAAAATGCTATTGAAAATCTTAAAAGAATTATGAGGACCAATGCGAAATGAGGTATTAGGATTTTTAGGTATTTGTGAATTGATTTTTTATTCTCCTTTGCTTTTCCACCAAATATTGATTTGATAATTGCCCATTCCCCTTTTAATATGGTGATCAATTCTTCTCTTTTTTCTTTTAGACTTATGTAATCTGAAATTCCATCTAGGATTTCACCATTATACATCAATACCAATATTCCGTAGATGCCTCCAATTGTTGGAGTTGCAAACAGTCCTCCATCAATAAGCCCTATTATCCCTAAAGTGCTTGTAAATGCCAGGAATATTCTTGGAAATGCCTTTCGTCTTTGCATGGAAAGAATCATAACGATGTATGTGACTGGAATCAGGATGAACAGTAAGCCTATTATGTCTGGAGTATATGCACTTAATGAGCTTCCTGTGTGGATTCCAGATGGGATATGGCTTAAGAAGATTCCAAGGATCACTCCAAATATTCCCTTATACATGTGGGAATGGAGAATGCTTGTACTGGTCATGCTTGGATTCATAATCACAAGAATGGTGTTCCAGCCGATTCCAAGTGAGTTCCGAAGGTATAATTCCACAACAAGGCCAGCTATTGCAGTAAATAGAAATAGGATTAGGCTTAGCCTTAAATAAAAGTCTTTATTTTTAAGCTTTTCAGAAATTGACAGGTTTTTAATGTAGCCATATATCTTATCATTGTCTCCAAGTGTGGACAGCATGATTGTTATTCCAAAGAGGACAAAAAACAGGATATCCTTTCCTTTTGAGGATCCCATTAGGATTGGTTGGGAAAATGGTCTTATGAATTGGTCTATTCCACTTAAGAAGAACAGGATGGTTCCAAAAATGATTAGAATTATTCCAAAGGGAATATATTTGTTTATTTCTTTCATAAGACTTCCTCTTTATCTTTTAACATTTTAAGGTTCGAAATAAATTTTCAATACTAATTTTTAATTATAATTTAATTAAATAACTATTTATATTTTATTTTAAATATAAGTTTTTAGAGAGTATTATTATAGGCTATTTTGGGATAGGTTTTTAGAGAGTATTATTATAGGCTATTTTAGGATAGGTTTTTAGAGAGTATTATTATAGGCTATTTTAAAATAAGTAATTTGATGTGGAATTATGTTTTCAATTGGTTTTTATATTGGTTTGGCTTTGATAGGAATCTTTGCAGGATTTGCTTCAGGTTTGCTTGGAGTGGGTGGAGGATTCCTAATGGTTCCTTTGCAATTCTTTTTGTTCACTTCAGTGGGAGTTGATCCTTCACTTGCCATGATGGTATCATTGGGGACCAGTTTGGCCATCATCATACCAACAGCTTCATCTGGAGCTTATCAACACCAGAAGAGGAATAGGGACATTCTCCAACCTGCTTTTAGATTGGCAATCTTCGGTATTGTCGGAGGATTATGTGGAGGTCTTTTAGCAAGCATTGTTCCGACAAGGATATTGCAGGTTATATTTGCCTGTCTTTTATTTATAGTTGCATTGGATATGCTCTTTGGTTCCCGTAGTGATGGGGAAAGTGCATTGATTGACTTTAACATATTGAATGCTGCCATTGTAGGTTTTTCAATAGGGATTGTCTCTGGTTTGCTTGGTGTTGGTGGTGGAGTATTCTTGATTCCTGCCCTTTGTATATTGTTTGGCTTCAGTCTTATTCAGGCGATTGGAACATCTTCTGTTTTCATTGCCCTTACAGCAATAGGGGGATTAATCTCTTATATCTATACAGGTTGGGGACTTAATCCGATGCCCTATTCATTAGGTTATATAAGCTTGGTGAACTTTGTTATCATTGTGCTGTTTTCTGTTCCTATGGCATCAATTGGTGCAAAATTAGTTTATAAATTGCCGGAAAAGAGATTAAAGCAAATATTTGCCATAATCCTAATCTATATGGCAATTAAGATGATTGGATTTGATCCGATTAGTATTTTATTAGGTTTATGATTAAAAATAGTCAATAGTTTGAAAATAGCTAAAAAATAGTTTAGAGCAGTTAATAGTTTTTTAAAAGGGTTTCATTATGATAATTAAAGTTATAATGAACTCACATCATCTGTCTCTTCCAATAGGACACCAGTTCCTCTCATGACCACTTGGGAAAGATTTTCTCCCTTATTTGCTCCTAAGGTTTCAAAGGTTGTATGCAGGTTCAATATTCCATTGCAACCATCTGTCCTTAACTTTTTAATCAATTTTAATAAGGCTTTGTCTTGGGCAAGCTTTACATTAATAAGCAGGTCTTCTTCTAAGGAATTTTCAAGACTTTTCTTAATTTCTTCCCTTTGCTTAAATGCAAAGATATGTCTTGATTCATACATTCCCTTATGTTCAACTATCTTCAATCCTTCTGGAGGGTACTCCAAGGTTAATAGCAGAACGCCTAAATCATTCATCTCAAGCTCTCTATCATAAAAGTTATATCTTGTATTGATCTGCTTTTCGTTATATATCTTTTTTAGTTTTGGTTCTTTTCTAAAAATCTTTTCATATGAGCTCCAAAAGAAGTTTGTAATCTTCTTAAAAATACCTGAGACATGTGAAATAATACCTAATCCCATCACGATTAGGAAATAATTTGTTGCTGTAGGAATTGCAGCTTGAATGATTATGACTATGCTTCCTGCTGTGATTATATTAAATCCTAAGGTTGGATTTGCTATAATGAACCCATAGACAACTGTAATTATAAATAGAATAAATGCGCTGACTGCTCCTGTACTTTCCTTTAGGTACATTCTTGCAGCTTTACTTTCAGCATATCCTGCAAAAAGAGGGGATAAGACCAAACCAAAATTCCATCCAAAGATAGCGAAATGAGTATATAAGCAAATGACATAAGTGGCTATACCCACTATTGTTCCTAATGCAATACATCCTATTTCTATTAGGAATTTCTTCCTTTCATCTTTATCTTTCAGACGTTTTGTGATATTCCATCCATTTATTTTTCTTTTTATTTTGTTTAACATTTATTCACTCATTAAAATTCAGTTTTAAAAAAAGTTTTTATGGAGGATTATTTGTAACATATAGCAGTGCCTATTTTTTCAGTATCCTATTTGTAGCTTACGGCAGTTCCGTAAACAGTTACTAAAATAGTATTTCCCATTGTGCCTCCAAGGTTATTATAGGATATTTTCAATCCTATGATTCCATTGGCGCCTAATGATTTGGCTTTTTCTTCCATAGTTTTGATGGCTTCATTTCTTGCATTATCAAGCTCTTCAGCATAAGCTGTAGTTCTTCCTTCCACAACATCTCTAACTCCAGAGAATAAGTCTTTATATATGTTGGATCCGATTAATGATTCCCCATTAACCAGTCCATGATATTTTACTATGGTTTTGTTTTCTAAAGTACCTGTTGAGGATAATAACATTTTATCACTTAAAATAGTTTATAATAGAAATTCATTTGATTGAATATAGAAATTCATTTAAAATATTAAATAATAAACAATTAATTAATGATTGCTTATTTTAGGAACATGAAATATGCCCATACGAGAATGAATATTACAATGACAGCAAATAACATCATTCTGCTTTTTTTAATGTTTTTCTGTTGTTGTTCTAATACTTTTTGACAGTCTGCTGAACATACTCTTTCTTTCATTGGTATTGGACTACCGCATACTGGACAATGTTTGTGTGGTTCTACCATATTTCTCACCTTTTTTGTTCTTAATTGATTAATTAATTTTATTTATTTAATGTTATATTAAATTAATGTCGAATATTGATTTAAAATTGAATTCATTTATTTTTTTATTTATTAATGTTGAAATATTGATTTAATATTGCAATTAATTTAAATATTGAAGAATTTTCTAGTTGTTTCGCTTACCCTTAGGCCAAGCTCTTCACTATCCATATCCTTGTACTCTGCTATTGTATTCAAGATATGCGGCAAATATTCCGGCTTGTTCTTATTTGATTTAGGCTTTTTTGGGAAGTTTCTTGGAATCAGGAATGGAGCATCAGTTTCTATCATCATCTTTTCCGGAGGTATGACTGTAACTGCTTCCTGCAATGATTGTCCTCTTCTCTCATCGCAGATCCATCCTGTCACTCCAATGTAACAGCCTAAGTCGAGGTATTTTTCCGCTTCCTCTTTGGTTCCTGTGAAGCAGTGAACGCATGCCTTTTCACACATGTCCGGATAGTTCTCCAATATCCTCACTAAATCCTCATGGGCTTCACGCTCATGTAAAAATAATGGCATATCAAGTTCATCTGCTAGTTTTACCTGCTCTTCAAACCATTTCCTTTGAACATCTTGTGGGGAATAGTTTCTGTTATAGTCAAGCCCACATTCTCCGATTGCAACTACACAGTCTTCCTTTGCAAATTCCCTTAATGTGTCTATTGTCTCATTGTTGCAGGTTTTGGCATCATGTGGATGAACTCCTGCGGTTGAAAATAGGATGTCCTTGAATTGCTCTTGCTTTGCATAGTCTAGAGCGGTCTGGCTTGATGCGATATTGGTTCCAGTAATTACGAACTGGCTTACTCCAACTGCATTTGCATTTCTTATGATCTCTTCTCTATTTTTATCAAAGGACTTGTGCATTAAATTTAGTCCAATGTCTATTAATCCAGTCATGATAATCCCTTAAAATCAGAAAAATATTTAAAAATAATAATTAGAAATTAATTTAAAGTTTAAAATAAAAAAAGATGTGTTATTTATTCGCAAATAACACGGGTTCCAATCTTTTCACCTTTAATGGCCCTTATAAGGTTTTGAGGATCATTACCATTAGCTATTACGGTTTCCAAATTGGAACGTTTGATCATTTGGATTGCAGTTGTGTCAATGAATTCATAGGTTCCTGCCTTCACTTCATTTCCACTTATGATTTCCATCATGTCACTTGCAGTAATCTCTTCAATCAATTCTGCATCATCATATTTCTTTGGATCTTTGGTGTATAATCCGTCAACAGCTGTTAAATTGACCAAAAGGTCTGCTTGTACATATTCTGCCAATATTGCAGATACTGCATCAGTACTGTGTGCAGGTTCAGTTCCACCCATAACAACTATCTTTCCGCTTGCAGAGTATTCCAAGGCTTCCTGGAAGTTGTGAGGCACCCTTTGATATGCTGCATCACCAAGTGCAAGCAATAATAGCTTTGCATTGATTCTTGTAACTTCTATTCCAATATCATCACATAATGCTTCTCCCACGCCGAGGTCTCTTACAACTCCGATGTACTCTCTTGCAGGTTTTCCTCCACCTACAACAACAAATATCTCATGCTCCTCATTCTGTTCCTTTAAGAGTTCAGCATATTTTTTAAATCTTTCAGCATTGTAATCCTGTAATAATATTGATCCTCCAATAGCAGCTACAATTCTCATAAATTCACCTTATAATTTTTGTAATTCCTTTTAGTTAGTTGTCATTAAGTTTAATCATTAAAATTAAGTGACTTAATTTTATTATATTTATCTATTTAATAATATTTAAATTTACTATCAAATCATTTTTTACCCTTTGGATAGTTTTTAAAAATAGAATTTAAAAAAGGTAAAAAAATAAGAAGTTTTCACAAGGTTTTGAATTGTTAGCTTCTTTTTATTGCTTTATGCCAGGTGAAATTCTCTCCACCAAAATAAGCCACCAATATTGTAACAGGCAGGGCAAGGATTAGACTTATCAATGCAGATGTTGGAGCGAACAGTATAAAGAACAGAACAGTTAAAATGCAGGAAATTATGAATATCCTTCTTGTATTCCTTGTTTTCTGTTCATTTAGGATTGTTAGAATTCCAAGGATTATTGGAACTATGATAAGGGCAAGAATAATCCATAGGCATTCCCCTAATGGCACTAAGTTGTAAACCGGCAGATTCAATATGTCCATATATAGATATGCCTCCACAACAGTCATCACAAAGCCGAAGACCCCTCCTGCTATTGCCTGAATCATGGTATGCTTCTTAAGTGTGAATCTGCTCCAAATAAGGAGAGGATATATCAATCCGAATATTGCTCCTATTGGTCCAAGAAGCATGATTAAGGCAGCTACAGGTCCAGTTAAACCAGTTGTGTGGATGCTTATTTTCCATTTGCTTGTAATGAGCATTACAATAAATGTGTTTACGGTATAGCATAGGATCAGGACGGTTAGGAAATTGGAAACTCCCAATGTCAAAGCAATTATGAAACCGATGAGGTAAGATACAACTCCTACAATAAGTGGAATGAAACGGTCTTCCCTATTTGAAATGTCCTTGTCAGTATCAAGTTTCCTTGCCCAATGAAGAATGATTGCCATTGGCAGGATGGAGGCAAAGATGAGTGAAATCAGTTCTGTTATGATGAATTGATTCCAATCAAAGCTGAAACCGCTTGTGAATGGGGTTCCATCACATGCAAGGATTATGCAAATAAGTAAGAATAATGGGATGGTAATAATGGGAGGATTTGTAAAAATAGAGATTGTATCAGCTATCTTAAGTCTCCTTTCATCATTTTCATCATATCTGTTTTCCGTATTGATGTCTTTTAAGCTAAACAATTGTTTTCCTCCCTTAAGTTGATTATTAAATTGAATAATTTTCACTGTTTAATAATCTTTTATTTTTATAAGTATTACTAGTTTTCTATTTATTTTTTAAAAAGTATTTAACTATTTTTTTAAATTTCATCATTACTTTTATAAGTGAGTACTACAAATATATAATATATTATATAAATTTAAGGTTATTAGTATGGTTTGACAAAATGTTCTATTTTATTGAGTGATTTTTCTTTTGAAAAATTTATGTTTTGAAATTGGTTTTTCTAAAGTTGAGAAAGATTTTATTTTTAAAAGTTTTGAATAATCTTGAATTATATTGTTTTATTTTAATTTTTTATGCTAATTATATTATTAAAAAATTTATTTATCAATTTTATTAGGTGTTATAGATGAGTGAGGTATCCTCAAAAGAATTATATGAGTTTAAAAAGTCATTAAAGGAATTGGCTGAGAAGAGGGGAAAGGGAACAGAACTTGTTTCCATGTATGTTCCTCCAACAAAGCAATTAAGTGATATCATCAAGCAGATGAGAGACGAATTGGGACAAAGTGCCAACATTAAGAGTAAAACCACTCGTAAAAACGTCCAATCAGCTATTGAAGTAATCATGCAAAGAATCCGTATGATTACCAATGACAATAAGGAGTTGCCGAATGGTTTTGTATTGTTTGTTGGGATGATTCCTAAGGGAGGTCCTGGAACTGAAAAGATGGAGACTGTGGTAATTGAGCCTCCTGAAGAAATCCAGACCTACAGATACATTTGTGACAGCACATTCTTCTTGGAGCCTTTGGAAGACATGATTGCCTCTAAGGAGGTTTATGGTATTGCAGTTATTGACAGAAACGAAGCTACCATTGCCACCTTAAAAGGTAAGAGAATCAATGTCGTTTCCAATTTGACCAGTGGTGTTCCTGGAAAGCATAAGGCAGGGGGACAATCACAAAGAAGGTTCGACAGGGTCATCGACCAATTGGCTCATGAGTTCCTTAAAAGAATCGGTTCCCATATGGATGAGGAATTCCTGCCGATCAAGGATGATTTGAAGGGAATTGTTCTTGGTGGGCCTGGAGGTACCAAAGAGGACTTCTACAATGGAGATTACATGCATTATGAACTTAAGGATAAGGTCATCACCACTGTAGACACTTCCTATACTGGTGAATTTGGTATTAGGGAAACCATTGATAAGGCATCTGGTGCTTTAGAGGAATTGGGAGTTATCCAAGAGAAGAAACTTGTGCAAAGGTTCCTTGCTGAATTGAGGGATGACCATGGACTGTATTCCTATGGTGAAAAGGAAGTGAGAACCAACTTGGAAATTGGTGCTGTAGATATTCTTTTGCTCAGTGAAGACTTGAAATCCAAAAGATTGACCTTGGACTGCCAAGCTTGTGGATTCCATGCGGAAGTCACTCAAAAGGAAGGTCAAACTGTTGAGGACTTGACTTGCCCTCAATGTAATGATAAAATGAAAATCACCAAAGAAGAGGACTTGGTTGAAGATTTGGCAAGTATTGCTGAAGATTTAGGTTCTACTGTAGAGATCATCTCAACTGAAACAGAAGAGGGAAGCCAATTGTATAGGGCATTCGGTGGAATCGGTGCCATCCTAAGATATAATGTCAGATAATCCATAGGGGAGTGCTTTAATGAAAAAGAATGAGAATTATGGGTTTGTCTTAAGCGTTAAGGAAAATGGAGATAAGAAATCTGCACGTATCGTTGGCGCCAATCATTTTCAACTGGTGGATTTTGAATTGAATCAGGATGCAGACGTGAAGGTTCATGAAAAGATTTTCATTGGAAATGGAAGCGAAATCATCAAGCAGGAAAGGTCTCAATTAAGTTATGATGACTTGAATAGGGATGAGGAACTTGAACTTGAAAAGGCCGTCGATCGCATAGTTTTTTCCAATGAAGCTAAATACGTCAAATTCTTTAATGATCAAAGCAAAGATGCAAGTCAATTGCATTTGTTGGATGAGGGCCTCAGCAGGAAGTCCGCTTCCAAAATCTTAACTGAAAAAGAGATTAATGGTGACTTTGAAAGCTTTGAAGACATCGACAATAGAATCAAGTTTATTGAAAGCTCAAAGGATCTAATAGTTGGCAGGGTCCTTTATGAAATAATTGAACTTCCTAAAATCAAAAAGGGAAGACCTGTCTATTTATTTGCCGTAGTAAAAAGGTCAAATAAGAAAGAGGTCCCAGAGTACGATGAATTCGTAACAGATGACAGTCGCTTCATAGAAATGATAAAAGAAAAGGGGCTTCTTGAAAAAGAGGGTAAACGTATAAGATAATCAGGCTTTTCTTGCTTTTATCAAGTTTTTGCCTTGATTAAGCTTTTTTCTTTTTTTAATTATTTTTTTTAAATTAGAACTTATTTTTTTTAATTTTTAATTATT
>JAUNXF010000093.1 GCA_030539935.1 Methanobrevibacter sp. | reverse complement strand
ATAGCAGTAGCTTCTGCCAGGATCAAACAGATTTGACAGAATACACAAAATAAGTCAACTTCGTTAAACGAAATCAAAAGACTTAGAAGTACGCATAAAAAAATAAGACGAGATATTACACAAATATTTTATCATTACATCACAGACATAACAATCAAATATCACCACATCTACTTAACCAACATCAAACGCTAAGTCAAACTTAGGTTCTCACGAATATATAATAATATTAATACAAGATTAATATCAATGATAATAAATTTATAAACATAAATTTAGCCATATGTGGAAAAGCAGTCATCATAGTAATGTAAATACATATACTCAAGACCAACGCCATAAACACATGGCACACCTTATAAGGAAAGTTACAACATTTACAAAAATAAAAATAAACTATTGCAAAAATTATTTATAAAAATTAAAAAAAATATAAAATTTTTTTAAATAAAAACAAACCATAAATTAAACTAATAAAACAATTTAAACAAAAAATAATAGATAAAAATTTAGAAAATTTAGGAAAAAATAAAATTTTTAAAAAAAATGTTGATGAATGAAAGAAATACAGGGAAAATTGGAAAAACTAAAAAAAATCAAATGAAGGGAAAAAAATAAAATGAATCATTTAAATTGGCAATTACTTAAAAAAATAGCTTTTTTAATAGAATAAGACATTGAACTCCTATAAAAAATAAATATATTAGAAAATCACATTATAAAATTAATATAACCCTATAAAATCATTTATCTAATTAAAATAACTAATTAATATTCTTTATTTTCTAAATTAACTTAAATTATTTGGTTTAAATTTGAAAATAAGAAAATTCTTATTAAATTAATTGAAAAATATTAGACAAAATATCATTTTTTAATAATTTTTTTAAAGAAAAAAATAATAACTAATATATAAATCTAACTATTTTTTCTTATTTTTATTTAAATGGAATGATTTTTTATTAAAATCAGCTAAAATCAATTTAAGAAAGGAAAATCTGTAAAAAAAAGAGATCTGAAAAAATTATAAAAGATATTTAGTAAAAAGGAATCTGAAAAAATTATAAAAGATATTTATATATAATAAATATGATTAAAAATATAACAATTGTTAATTAAATGATGCTAAAAAAAAGAAAAAATTAAAAAATTAGGAATTGTAGCTTCCTTAGAAGCTAGCAATTACATCTCCTAATAATTTAATAGATTCTTCTACGTTTTTACCTACAGGGGATCCTGCTACGTATTGGGTTACACCCATTTCAGCTAAGCCTTCAATCTTAGGAATGAATTCATCAGGAGTACCACATACGGAGAAAGCGTCAAGTGCTTCTTCAGTTACTGCACCGATAGCGCCACCGAAGTTACCTTGTGCTAAGAAGTCACCCATTTGGGTGTTGAATCCTTCAGGTAATCCGTGTCTTTCAATTACTGGAGGTGGGGAACCTGCTGCAATAAATGCAACTACAATTTTAGCTGCGTTTTTAGCTGCATCAGAGTCAGTACCAATGGAAGTTGCAGTGTATGCACCTACATCGAAAGTTTTTTCTCCAGCTGCTTCAAGACCTTTTTTGATCATAGGCATTGCTGCTTCGTAGTCTTTAGGGTTAGAAGCGTTGATTAATACACCGTCAGCGATTTCACCAGCAGTTTCTAACATTTTAGGACCTTGTGCACCCATGTAAATAGGGATGTGTTCTTGTACAGCTTTTACTCCACCTAAAGCTGCGCCGCCTTCAGTTTTTTCACCTGCTAATAAGGTGTTAATGTCAGCGATTGCTGCTTTGATAGTGGATACAGGTTTAGTCCATTCAATTCCTAAGGAATCAAAAGTAGCTTTGTCACCAGGACCAATACCGAAGGTAGCTCTTCCTTCAGAAATTTCGTCAATAGTTGCGATTGCAGAAGCAGAAATTGCAGGGCTTCTTACGTATGGGTTGGTTACACCAGGACCCATTTTAATGGTTTCAGTGTTTGCTGCAATTAATGCTAAGGTTTCGTATACGTTTTTGTTGTTGTAGTGGTCAGTGATCCATGCGTATTCAAAACCGACGTCTTCTGCTAATTTTACTAATTTTACAATTTCATCCAAAGGTTGATTTGGAACAAATTCGATACCGAACTTCATATTTATCACCAATTTTTATTATGTTGTCTAGCTTATAAAGTATTTGTTATTTAAAAAATATAGAAAGATTTATATATTAAATAAGATTTGTAAGATTTTTAGTAAAAAAATTAAACAATATATTAAATTATTCAATTTATTTTTTACAAAAATGAATTTTTTAAAAAAAAATTAAAAATTTTTTAATGAAAAAATTTTATAAAAAAATTGATGAGACTTAATGAAATATACAAAATAATTAAAATTTGTTATAGAATATTAAAACAAACAACAGTTCATTAAATAAATTAAGATTAAAATACAATGATTTAATTTTAATACAATAGAACATTTAATATTATTCAAACAAATTATTAGTCCAATTATTGATATACAATATCAAATTAAAAGCGTATCCTACGAATTAAGAATTAAAATGGAGATTCAAATTAAGAATTGAATTGAAGAGATTTATACAAAAATAATAAAGTTATAAAAAATGAAAACAATATAAATAAAAAATACAATAAATAATAATGCTAAATAAATATATTATATAAATTATAAGCTTATTAGGACTAAAATATTATACTATATAAAATAAGATAATATTATATTAAATTAGAGTTTAAATTTATATTAAATTAGACTTTATAATAATTATATCATTAAATACTAGGTAAAACAATGGAAATTAGAGAATTAACAAAAGAAATAAGAGACAAATCAATTGAATACTCCAAGCCAAAAGAATTGGATAGGCTTTCTGCAAGTTGGTATCAGGAAGACCTTCTATATTCCGGAAAGGGAAAAACAATATTCCTAATCTTGCCTACACCTGGATGCTCATGGGCACTTGGTCCAAGTGGCGGATGCACCATGTGCAGCTATATCTCAGACTGTTACCTTAAGCCAATTGAAAATTCAAAGATCATCGAATTGTTTGAAAAGGAATTGAGCAAATGGGATTACAGCGAAGATTATAGAAGCGGAGATAAAATAGCCATAAAGCTCTTTGCATCAGGAAGCTTCCTGAATCCAGAGGAAGTTCCGAAGGAAGCAAGAGACTATGTATTGAAAAGGCTTGCTGATATGGAAGAGATCAGTGAAATCGTTGTGGAATCCAGACCGGAATATGTAAAGGAAGAGGTTTTGGATGAAATCTTCGATATCATTGGAGACAAACTATTTGAAATCAGCATAGGTTTGGAAACTTCAAATGAAGACACCAGATTAAACAAGATCAATAAGGGATTCAACAACAAAACCTTTGAAAAGGCAATAGGCCTTATAAAGGAATATAAAAGCAAGCACAATATTAAATCTAAGGCTTATATATTCGTAAAGCCTATATTAACCTCTGAACAGGAAGCAATTAATGAGGCAATTGAAACAGCATCATACTGTGAAGATATTGGTGTGGATAGGGTTTCATGCTGCCCTGCAACAATTCATAGAGGAACATTGATAGAAAGGCTTTGGAGAAGGGGATCATACAATCCTCCTTGGATTTGGTCCACAGTTGAAGTCATCAACACCATCAGGAAAAATGTAAAGATTCCCGCTTTGATGGACACTTCAGGATTCGGTTCAAGAAGAGGCCCTTACAACTGCAAGAAATGCAATAAGGAACTGAAACACAGAATAATCGATTCCAACTTTGACCAAAGCCAAATCGAATATGACTGTGAATGTAAAAATGAATGGATTGCAGAGGTTAAATTCTCTGATTTGAATAAATCCAAAACCCCAATCAAACATCTGCCATTGTATTGAGGGAAATATTAAAAATAATTTAAATATTTATATATAATAAAAATTACAAAATTTAAAATAATTAAATGAAAAATTCGATAAATATATTTAATATATTATTTTTCAATTGAAAATAAGGAGGTAGGAACTTGAATAAACAAACTACAATAAGCATAATTGCAATTATTTTAGGTATAATTACAATTGCATTTCCACTGTTTGGAGTAATTGCAGCATCTGATATTCTTGGATTATCTGTCTTATTACTTGCAATCTTCTTATTGACAAATGGAGTAAGCGAAGTAGACTACAACACAACAAGAGGATTATTAAACATCATTTTAGGAATCGTTATGTTAATAATAAGCTTAGGCCTAATATTTAACCCAAGCATATTCGCATTTTTAACTGCATTGACCATCTATTTGGCAGGAATATTCCTTATCATAA
This sequence comes from Methanobrevibacter sp., assembly GCA_030539935.1. Lineage (GTDB taxonomy): Archaea > Methanobacteriota > Methanobacteria > Methanobacteriales > Methanobacteriaceae > Methanobrevibacter. The sequence continues at coordinate 1,690 of JAUNXF010000093.1, read as the reverse complement.
TCGGATTAATAGTGATTGTTGGAAACAGAGACAACAAGTACGGATTCTGGATGGGAATATTGGGAATACTCTTAGGTGTAATATACATAATCATTGGAACCTACATCAATAATCCAATTGTTCTCGGCTCATTGATAGGAATCTGGTTATTGGTAACTGGAGTATTGAACTTATTAAATGACGATTTCTAGACAATGATTCCAAAAGCAATAAATTGTGAATGAATAATAATCAACATTATTATTTATTCATAAACTAATTTTTTATAATTATTTAAAGAACAAAAAATCTTTTTTTACATGAATTCATCATGAAATAATCTTTGAAACTTAATTTAGGAAATAGACTATGATAGCAATAAGTGCAGACTTTGACCCTGTTCATAAGGGACATGAAGAACTAATTAAAAAGGCAAGGGAAATAGCTGATGAAAAAGGCATTGAAGTGGCCATCTATATGAACAAGGGCTATAGCGCCAATCATGCCCCTTTCTTTACGCCTTTTGAGGCTAGAAAGGAAATGGCACTTGCATTAGGTGCAGATAAGGTGATTGGAATCGAAGGACTGCACCATAGGCTCATCCTATCATACAGCGTGCCAATAAGACTTGCAAAGATGCATGAAGATGGAGTTACAGACTACATTACCGCTGCAAATATCACTCTAGAAGAAGTGAAAAACTATGCTGAAAGATTCATCAATGAAGGCAGCTTCCTTGGAATGCCTCAGGATTTCCCTAACCGTAATGTAATCAGATGGTACGCAATCAATGAATTCCTATCAAAGAAATTCGACCATAAAATCGATTTTCATCTTATTCCTGAAGTTACCAAACCTACAAAGATCTCTGGAAGATTCATCAGAAAGGAAATCATTAAAAATGATTTGAAAATCAGCAAGGAGATAAGGGAATTGCTTCCCAAGACAACAATTGACATATTGGAAAGGGAGATTGAAAAAGGCACAGTCCCTGGAAAAAGGAACATGAAAGTCCTGAAGCATAAGATGAACACCTATTCAAGGTCAAGCCTGACAAACATTGCCTATTTGAATGGAAAGGTAATCAATAAAATCGTCGAAGGCAGATTCTACAAGGATGACGAATCCATTTGGGCAAGCTTCAGAAGAGCAGATTATGGTCCTGTAATGACTCGTCTTGCTGCATCCTGCATTGAAGAGGAAGTTACAAAGGATGAAGTCCTGAAGCTAATGAGACATTACGAGGAGAAGGGAGTCATTCCAGAGGAGCAGAATGTTGACAAGATAATTGAAAGGGCATGGTATGTAGCTGAGGAAGTCGATAGGGGAGTTCCTGCAAAGGAAGCCAATGAAAAGTTTAGAAAAAAACAGAACCTAAGCTTAAACCCTCTTATGACAATTGAAGCAGGATTAAACTTAACAAAATTTGAAGCAAAAAAAGTCCAAGAGGGACTTGAAGCAAAGATATTTGTCGATAAGGACAATCAGGTATCCTGTGAAATAAAGGAAAAGAAGATTAAGATAAAAACCAATTTAAAGCTTCCTTCAAAGGAAGTTACATATTTAAGATACATATTGGATTCAAGATACATTCCAGTAAGTGGAGAATTGATTAGAAACAAGAGGAATGATTGGAGAGTAAAAATAACTATCCACAACCACTAAAAAAAAAGGAATAATTGGGAGTAAAAATAACTATCCACAACCACTA
>JAUNXF010000092.1 GCA_030539935.1 Methanobrevibacter sp. | reverse complement strand
ATAATAATATAGCTAAACCAAATTAATATTAATATATAATATATTTTATATAGTATATAAAGGTTTGTACCTAAAACAGTCAATCAGCTAATATTAACCCATATTTTTTAATGAGAATAAATAAAATTAAGTGATATGAGAAAATAGGATAATTTCAGATTATTTCTAACAAAAATAATGAAAAAATTATAAAATATCCTTTATATCAAGTACAGGAGTGCCATTCAACATATCCACCCCATTAAACTTAATGACATTTCCATTGATTTCCCTAATCCTTATAGTGGAAACACCTATGGGATTCGGCCTATTTGGTGCATGGGTTGAAAACAAGCCTTTTATTGGTCCGTCTCCCCTAAAAGGAACCCTTTGCTTAAATCCCTTTGACTTATGGAAATAGAATAAGACCATATACTCCTCACCCACTTCCATACTGGACATGCTCTCCAAATATTCCTCATTGATGATAATTTCTGCCTCAACATCCCCAGATTCCCTAGTAGATTTAGGCGTATTCCTTACATCCTCATAGGGAGACCTTATGTATCCTATCGGCTTAAAGATTATTTCCTCATCCATAACTATCAATCCAATTCAATGAAATTATAAAAATAAAACCAAAATAAATGAAATAATTAAAACTAAACCAAATTCAATGAAATTATAAAAATGAAACCAAAACAAATAATAATAAAAAATTGAAGATGAATTAAGTTAGCATTAATAAAGAGAATCCAATTGCTTTTCAACATCAAGCAAGACGGAGTTGATTGCTAACTTCAATAGCTCTTCTCCATAAACTTCATCAACATAAACGCCGTTTTCCTGAACATCCATTGCACCTTCTTCAATGTTTGGATCATTTAGGCGTGCCTGACTAAACATGAATAGGCCAACTTCACCATATTGGCTTAAGTCAGTCTGATTCTTAACCTCATCCTCATTAAGAATGCCTAGGACCTTTCCCATGGACAATTCTCCAGAGCCTCCATGAGGCCCTTCAGATTCAATGATCTTACTGTTCAGCGTGATGAGCAAATCAGTCTGGTCTTCAATATCATACAAACAGGTGACAATCGGCAGATTGCCTCCATGACCATTTACAATAACTACACTGCTGATTCCCAAAAATTTTTTTGCTGATTTTAACACTTTGATAATCTCATTAGTCAAATCATCTAAGGAGATGTGTATTCCATGATTTATCTCCTTTATTTCATGAGCAGGATAAATGACACCTAAATACTTGGCACCACTTTCCAAAGCTGCCTTAAAAGCAATATATGAAGCTATTTTAGCATCCGTATCTATAGGAAGTGCAGGACCATGATTTTCAAGATGAGACCCAAGTGCAATGATTCCCACCTTATGAACATTAGGATTTTTTACATTTCCAGCATTTAATCTTAAATCAACCATATTATCACTTAAATTAATAATCGCCAAGGACAGATCCTCAATTGAATTGCAAACTACTACGACTACAATTCCAGATTCCAAATTGCATCTCCAACGTAGTGGAGAGACTTAATGGCTTTTCCTTCACTATTTTCAACCATTTCAGGACCAGTGATTAAACTGATGCCCATAGCCAAAGGCTTGTTATGGGTCTCTTCAACAATGATGACAACATCCCCTTCGACAATGGACTCGTCAGCATCTACAATGCCAGGACTCATTACATCTGCACCTTGGGTTACGAATCTGACAGCACCCATATCCACAACAACTACCTTACTGTCCAATTCCATATTCAATGCAGCCTTAAGTGTAGGATATGGCTTGCCGTTAATCATGATTATATAAGGTTCCCCATTTACCAGAATAAAGTCATAATCCTCTGCCTCCAACATTTCAAGGGTGTCCTTATTGTTTATGAATGAACCGTAATCTCCAAGCTCATTCTTGATTTCCTTTACTTTTTTCTTCTTTAAGAAATATCTTTTTTTAATCTTCAAAATCAGCACCTTAAAATTCTATAGTCTTAAATTTACATTAAATTAAAAATCTTATAAATATTTATGTACTTTATTTTAATAATGTTTTACTAAAATTAAATGAATCGATAGACTATGTTAGTTTTTATAAATGAAATCAATCAACAAATGAATCAGAAAAAAGATGTTAACACAGTATAGTTTTTATACATGAATGTCAATATTATAATATATTAAATGATTTTAAATGATTTCTTAAATCATAAATCTGTTTTTGAATATAAATACTTATTTTATTCAAATGATTAATTTTAACTTATCTATTAACTTTTGTGATTTTTTATGAGTGATAAAAACGAATGGGGCAGCAATCTATCATTTGTTTTGGCAATGGTAGGTTCTGCTGTCGGACTTGGAAACATATGGAGATACCCGTATGTACTATACAGCAATGGTGGCGGAGCATTCTATATTCCATATATCGTTGCAATATTACTGATGGGAATTCCATTTTTAATTTTGGAATATGGCGTTGGATACAATTTCAAATCATCTTTCCCAAAGGCTATTCGTAAGATAAATGGCAAAGCGGAATATTTAGGATGGTTACTGCCTATCTCAGTATTCATAATAATGATCTATTATTCATGCATACTTGGATGGGATGGAATCTATGTAATTTTAAGCTTTTTTAAGGGATGGGGAGCAGATCCGAATGCATACTTTGCAACAACCCTGCTTCAGTCAAGTGAATCTGTCAGTGGAATAGGCAGCTTCATACCTGTAATTGCAATTGCAATGCTTATAGGATGGGCAATAATATGGTATATTTCCCATAAGGACTTGGAAGAGGGGCTTGGAAAGGTAAGTAAAATTCTTGTTCCTTTGCTCTTTCTGATAATGATCATTATCGTCCTATTCTCATTGACCCTACCTGGAGCCATGATAGGATTGAATGAATTGTTCTCACCTGATTGGAGCCTGCTGCTTGACTTTAACATATGGATGGCTGCATTTGGCCAGATAATATTCTCATTAAGTTTAGGAATGAGCATTGCATTTACCTATGCAAGTTATACAGGACAGGAAAGCGATTTAATCACCAATACCTTGTCCATTGCATTTGCAAATTGTGCATTTGAAAACTTCTGTGCATTAGGAGTATTTTCAATTCTTGGATATATGTCACTTCAAAGTGGAACAGCAGTTGCAGACCTTGTAACTCAAGGAACAGGACTTGTATTTGTTGCATATCCAACCGTATTGAATGTTTTAGGCCAATATGCATACATAATTGGACCATTATTCTTCATTACAGTTTATCTTGCAGGACTTACAAGCATCTTATCAACTATTGAACCATTGGCATTCAGTATTCAAAATAAGTTCACATGGTCCCGTAAAAAAACAATGACTACCCTTTGCTTAATTGGAGCGGTCTTATCCATGATGTATGCAACAGCGTATGGTGGAACATTGCTTGGATATGTGGATGCATTCATTAATCAAATAGCAATCCTCTTTGGTGTGATACTTGAGTGTATAGTATTTGCATGGATATTTAAATGTGAAGACATCATCCCTGTTTTAAATGAGCGCAGCAGAACAATTAAATTAGGCAAATGGTGGGTTCTAATAGTTAAATTCATCTTACCTATCTTCATTGCGATTGTATGGATTGGTGGAGTGCTGGACACAATCAACAGCGGTTCAAATGACCAATTGATTGTCTTTGGAATACTGACTGTAATCCTAGTTGGATTAACTATAATATTTACCAAATTGCCAGCTACAAACAAAGAGTGGGATGAAACTGAATATAGATTATAATTTTTTATTATAATCTATCTTTTTTTCTTTTTAAAATATAATAAATTATTTTTTTTAGATTATAATCACTATTTCTCTTTTTAGTTTATAATCCATTATTTTTTATAGAATAGCCTATTTTCATTAGCTATAAATCAATGACTACTCCCTTGCTTACTATTTTTTTGATTCCTGAGTTCTTTATCATCCTAAAGCAGATTGGACAAGGTCTAGCATCTTCTATTTCCAACCAGGACCCATCCTTATACATTTCACCGGCGAGATATATTGTTGAGCCGATCATCTCATTTCTCTTAGCGCTGATCATTGCATTCTGTTCTGCATGAACTGAGAAGCAATCTGAATAGTCTCCGGAATTAGACGGAACATCCATCCTTTTGCATGTTCCCCTATCACAGCAATTTTCCTCTCCCCTTGGATTTCCATTATATCCTGTGCTGATTATCTCATCATTGTTAACTATTACAGCACCATAATGTCTTTTTAAGCATGTGCTTCTTTTTGATACAGCAAAGGCTATTCCAAGGTAATAATCTGTTTTGCTCATACGAATTTGAATATTATTATCATCCACCATAAATAAATCTCCTTTTCTTAAAAATAACTGTTTTTAGAATTATAAAATAAATGTTTTTATTTTCTTCATTTTGCTTATTTAATATTTATAATTCATGTTTAAAATTATTTATGGATAAATGGGAATAATGGAAAAATAGAATAAAAAAAATAGATTTGATAAAAAAATAAAAAAGAGCCTAATAATAATATTTACTCAAAAAATAAAAAAAAGCCTAAAAAAATATTGGCTCAAAAAATAATCTAATCATCCAAATATTTGATGCAGTCCAGCAAATGATTCATATGCAAAATATCCTTAGACAAATCGATATCCAAATAAACCTTCTCATCTGTTTCAAAGCTTGAGGATATGATCAATTGATTTCCTAACTTTTGATAACCGTTTACAGGGCTATGGCCAACAACCATACAGTTGGACCAAACTATGTTAAGGAAATTGAATACATCCGCTTCAGTGTATTTCTTATTGCTGGATATGACATTACAGCTTCCATAAATGTTTCTGGTTGGACGGTTCCATAAAAAGTCATATAATATCGGATTGTTATAATCCCCATCAAAAATGCCTTCAAAATCATCTATGGACTTTACTTTTTTAGAAGGCCCTGCATGAGATAGGAATAAGCCATTTGCAGTCTTTACAAAAAATGGCATGGTCTTGAAGAACCTGATGTATTCAGTAATGCTTGGCTCTATGAATCCCTTCTTATATGAAATCAAATGTTCAAAGCCTTCCCTTTGGTTTTCATAATCCTTAAAAATATCAGTATGGGTTATATGAGCCCATTCATGATTTCCAAGCAATACATGGAAATTTGAATATTTCTTATCCTTTTCAATGACATCATCCAGTATTTCAATTGACTTATCATTAAAGTATGGAGAATGAATCAAATCACCTAAAAACACTATATGAAAGTCAGGATCTTCACTGTCCCAAAGATTGATGTAAGCTTCATAATCATTGTAATTACCATGCAAATCACTTACAACCAATAAGCGACCTTTTTTTGGCAATTCTATTAATTTATCATTCATTCAGCCACCTCTTTATATTAATTTCAATTATTAATTAAACATGATTCCTTTTAATCAATGCATTTGAATAATATGATTAAGAATCATCACTTATATTCTATTAAAAGTTTATTTTCCTATATAAAAGTTTATTTTTCTATATATTTAAATTGACTAAAGAATTTGCTTTATGCCTAATAAATACTTAAAGAACCTAATCTTATTTAAAATAATATTTGGTGATATTATGAAGGAACATAGCTTAAAGGATAGTTTTAAAGATGCCTTGAATGGGATTGTAGTCCCAATAAGAAAGGAAAGGAACTTGAATATACATATTGTCATCATGATTCTTGCCATAATCGCAGGATTTCTTTTGAAAATCAGCAAAGCAGAATGGATAATCTGCATTATTTTATTTTCACTTGTAATCAGCGCTGAAATCATGAATTTTGCCATTGAAAATGCAATCAATTATACAAGAAGCGTTACTAAGGATGAAGACCATAAATTGGCAGGAATCGCTAAAGATGCTTCAGCTGGTGCAGTACTTGTACTTGCAACTGCATCTGCAATCATCGGACTCGCGATATTTCTTCCCAAGATAATTGAATTGATCTGATTGAAATCAAAATAGGAATTAAACTATTTGAAAATTTTTAAAAAGAAATATATGAAAAGTCTTATGAAAAA
>JAUNXF010000091.1 GCA_030539935.1 Methanobrevibacter sp. | reverse complement strand
GCAATTTAAAATTTTATGATTCATATTTATTGATTCAACATAATTTTATATGGCTTGCTTACTCTTACTTTTAATAATATGGGTTTGTGAGATTTTTAGAGGTGTTAAAGTGGAAAAAGTAGATAATGTAGAAAACGATATCAAAAGAGCTAAGATCACTGTTAAGAAAAACAACGGTGTTTGTGAAGCTTTCAGTTATGAGAAATTGTTAAAGTCTTTAGTAATGGTAGAAGCTCCATTCTTTGAATCTGAAAAAATTGTTTCAACTGTTGTTGAAAACCTATACGATGGAATCACCACTAAAGAAATCAAAAAGATTGTTTACGAATGTTTGGAAGAAGTTGATTCTGAAGCGGCCAACAAATACTTGGCTAAAAATACCTTAAAGGTACGTTCTTCAAGAGATAAAATTGAACCTTTCGACATGGCAAAAATCGCAAGCACATTGGTTGAAGAAACCGGTGCTTCCCAAGAAACCGCTTTTGAAATTGCCACTGAAGTTTGGAAAGAACTTAAGAAACTCAATGTCGAATACCTTACCGCACCAATGATTAGGGAAATCGTAAACACAAAGCTTGTGGAATATGGATTGGAAGACTTAAGAAGCAGATACACTCGTTTAGGTATTCCTGTATACAACATCACTTCCTTAATTGAACATGGTTCAAGAGACAATGCAAACATGATGCATAACCCTGAATCCATTCACAAATATGTTGCTGACGAAGCATTGAAACAATATGCGCTCTTACATATGTTGCCAGCTCACTTGGCTGATGCACACATGTCTGGTGACATTCACATTCACGATTTGGAATTCTTCGCTGGAAGACCATTAAACTGTCTTCAACATGATATAAGGGCATTCATCAAATACGGTCTTAAAGTAGACGGTACTGGAGACCACACTTCCGTTGCAGCCCCTCCTTCCCATATGGAAACCTTGATGAACCATACTGGAGAAATCATGTTGGCAGCACAGCAAAACATGTCTGGTGGACAAGCCATGTCCCTTTGGAACGTATTTGTTGCACCATTTGCAACTGGCAGATCCTATGAGGAAGTTAAACAATCCATTCAAATGTTGGTCTACAACTTGAACATGGCTTATGCTGCAAGAGGTTCCCAAGTTCCATTTACAAGCATGCAATTAGAATTCGGCGTTCCAAAATTCTTGGAAGATGTAACTGCATACGGTCCAAAAGGAAAAGTTGTAGGAACCTACAGTGACTTTGAAGATGAAACCAGAATGATTCAAAAGGCATTTACTGAAATCTTGCTTGAAGGAGATTCAGAAGGCAAGCCTCACCTATTCCCAAATACAATTTACACATTACGTGAAGAGACCTTAAAAGGTGACTATGATGATGACTTACGTTTAGTGCATGAACTTTCTGCAAAATACGGCTCATCCTACTTTGTAAACATGTTGCCTAAATACAGAGGTCAAATGGCCAACTATATGGGTTGCAGAACCTGTCTCCAAGACACCTGGACCGGTGACTGGGAACAAGACTGTTTAAGAACAGGTAACTTGGCTTATGTAACCTTGAACTTGCCAAGAATCGGATACCAATCCAGAGATGAAAACGATGTATTCGAATACTTGGACAACTACATGGACCTTGCTGTTGAAACATTGATGATTAGAAGAAACCAAGGTCTTAACTGTTTAAATAACTTTGACATCTTGCCATTCTTAAATCAAAAGGTTGATGGCGAGACCTATTACAGAATCCAAAACGCTACATTATCCTTTGGTTTCTGCGGTCTTAATGAAATGTTGCTTGCATTATTCGGTGAAGGAATCGAAAACCCAGATGCAAATAAATTCGGTATTAAATGTTTAGAATACATCAATGCAAGAGCAAAAGCATTGCAGGAAGAAACTGGACTCAGATGGTCTGTATTGCAAACTCCTGCTGAATCCACTGCATACAGATTTGCAACCTTAGACAAAGAGCAATTCGGAGAAAAGGCAATATTGCAAGGTGACAATGGTGCTAACTACTACACCAACTCCTCACACGTGCCTGTAAACTCTGACATTTCCTTTGCTGACAAGGTTAAAATCGAAGGCCAATACCACAAATTGACCCCAGGTGGACACATCTTCCATGCATTCATGGGTGAGTCCTACTCTGATCCTGATGCATTAATGAGCTTAACCAATAAGATTGCAAGAAAATCCGACATTGGTTTCTGGGCTTACAGTTCAGCATTCAGTTTCTGCTTAAACTGTAAGACATTGATGAAAGGATTAAGCAACAAATGTCCTTCCTGTGGTGAGACTGCTGATGTGGAATGGTATGACAGAATTACCGGTTACGTACAACAAGTAGGTCATGCTAAATCTGCAAACGGTGGTTGGAACGCAGGTAAACGTCAAGAATTGATTGACAGACGTAGATTTGAACAATAAGTTCAATCTACTAAGTCATTTTAATCCTTATTAATTATTCTTATTAAATCATTTCTTTTTAGATTTAATCATTGAAATTTATTTTACATAGAGCGTGACTCTATTTTTCCACTTAATAGGGTTCTTTTATAGAATCCTATTTACATCCTTTAGTCTTTTTTTAATGATATTTATCATTTTGATATTTTTCTGATTTTTATTTTTCAAAATATTGATGTTTTCATAATTAATTTTTTATAATATGATAATAAAAATATATAATATAATAAATTATTACGATATTTTTTCATTAGGATATTATCATCAAAATAGTATCCAATTATATTAATTTATTAACTTATTATTGCTTTCATTTATGGTTTGAAATATTAAACCCATTAAATTGAAAGTAGCTTTTATAATTATTATGGTGAAACAATGAAACATTGGATTGAAAGAATCGCTGATGAATTAAATGAAATGGATGTAGAAAAACATGTCATAGCAAGTGGTACATCTATATCAGGTTCTATACATATTGGAAATTCATGTGACGTATTCATTGCAAATGCAATTGGAAAGGCATTGCGTGAATTGGGAAATGATGCAGAAACCATCTGGATTGCAGATGACCACGACCCTCTCAGAAAAGTTCCTTTCCCACTTCCTGAATCTTATGATAAATACTTAGGTATGCCTTACTCTATGATTCCATGTCCTGAAGGATGCTGCAAGAACTTTGTGGAACACTTTGAAAAACCATTGTTTAAAGTTCTTGATGCTTACGGAATTGAAATCACTCCAAAATCAGGATTTGAAATGTATAAGGATGGATCTTATCTTGAATCCATTAGAGTGTCCCTTGAAAAGCACAATGAGATCAAGGCCATTTTTGACCAATACAGAAGGGAGCCTTTGGCAGACCACTGGTTGCCATACAACCCAATCTGTGAAAAATGTGGAAGGGTAAACACCACTGAAGCGTATGACTTCGATGGAGACATTGTAAAATACAGATGTGAATGTGGCCATGACGGTGAAATGGACATCAAGTCAGGTAACGGTAAGCTTACCTGGAGAGTTGAATGGGCAGCAAGATGGAAAATCTTCGGAACCACTTGTGAACCATTCGGTAAGGACCACGCTGCAGCTGGCGGATCATACGATGTAAGTAGCGTAATCTCTGAAGAGATCTTTGATTATCCTGCACCATATCCAGTTCCATATGAATGGATTACCTTGGATGGTGAAGCAATGAGTAAATCTCATGGTGTTTTCTTCACTCCAGAGCAATGGTTGGAAATTGGACCTGCAGAAAGTCTTAACTACTACTTATTCAGAAGCAAACCAATGAAATCCAAAGACTTCTCTCCAAAAATGCCATGGTTAGACTTTATGGACACCTTTGATAGGGTTGAAAGAGTATTCTACGATGAAGAGGAAGCCCCATCTGAAAAAGAAGGCAGAAAGTTCAAAAGCATTTATAAGATGGCTCAAATTCATAAGGATAATCCTTTGCCATTCAGGCCTCCTTTCAGATTCTTGGTAAATGCTTATCAAATTGTTGGAGAAAAGGATTTAGAGAAAATCTTTGCTATACTTAAGAAGAACTCACAATTGACCAAAAGCTTCGAAGACAAGGAATTCTCTGATTTGACTGAACTTGAGCTTGCCCAATACAGCGAAAGGGTGGACAATGTAATTGCTTGGTTAGAAAAATATGCTCCTAAATTCGTCAAGTTCCAAGTTCAATATGATTCCATTCCAAAATTGCCGCTTCCAGATGATCAAATTGCATTCCTAAAAGACCTTGCAGATTTGATGGAAGAAAAGGAGTTCGCATCTGCTGAAGAGTTGCATGATGCCATGTATATGGTATTGGAAAATCATGGATTGAAACCTCAAAAGGCTTTCCAAGCTATCTATAAGATGATTCTTGGCCAAAAACAAGGACCAAGGGCAGCTTCATTCCTTCTCTCATTGGATAAGGACTTTGTAGTTAAAAGGTTAAGGCAGGAAGCTTAACTCAAGCTTTTTGACCTTCGGCCAAAAACCTTGACCAAAATGGTTTTGGTGGGCCGTTTAGGTTTAAGCCTAATCAATTTATTTAAACTTTTAAAAAAAGTTTGATCAAAACAGTTTTAGTATAAGGGAGTTCTTTCCCTTTTCTATTTTTTATTTATTTTTTCTAGTTTTTTTAAATACTTTAGATTCTATTTTTTTAAATACTTTAGATTTTTGTTCGATTTCATTGAAACTTTCTTATTTTGATAAGGAATTATTATTTTTTGGAGGTTCTCATTTAAAAATAGTGATTTTTTAATCATTAAATTTGTTTTTTAAAAAAATAAAAAAGAAAAAGTGATTAATTAATTTAAAAATTAACTAATCGAAAATACAATTACCTGCCTCTAATCTTGCTAAAGAATCCTTTGTTGGATTCCTCTTTTAGCTGTTCAGTTAATTGTTGGTTTTTGTTTTTAAGAGAGTTGATTGTTTTGTCCTTTCCATTTAAGGTAGTGCTTAACTTGTCATAATCTCTCTTCTTATTGTCTAATTTGGTATTTAGATCTTTTATTTCCGCTTCTAATTTAGCGATTTTTCCTCCAACTCCTGCTTTTTCTTCATCGTATGCCGCTTGATTAGCTTTTATTTTGGCAGTAAGTTCAGCAGATTCAGCTTTGAGTTTAGGAATTAAGTTGTCTTTCAAATCAGCAATTTCAGAGTTCTTATCTTTCAATTGATTTTGTTTTTTCCTGATTTCCTTTTCCTTGTTGTCGATTACACGGTCTTTGGCGTCCAACTCTTTGTTCAATTTGTCGATTTCGTTGTTCAAGTCATTGATTATAGATTTTTCCTCATCAGACAATTCATCTATGGCTTCCAAGTCAACTTCATTTTCATTGGCTTTTGCTTCAAGTTCGACAACCAACTTTTCAATTTCCTCAAGCCTTACTTTTGCCAGTTGGAGACCTGCGCCTTTTTTAGCTACACTTTCACTTAAGTCTGCATTGATTTCCAATTGATTGAAGTATTTCTTTGTACTGGTTTCCAATGCATCGGTAAGTTCTACTTTAAGTGCTTTCAATTTCTTGTTTTCCTTTTTCAATTCAGGAATTATTTCATTTGTCAAATGATTTAATTCACTGGCCTGATTTTTAAGCTTTTCGTCTTTTTCAGCTATTTTCGCTTTTAAAGTTTCAATTTCTTCTTCGGAAATAAAAACCACCATCCATTAATTATCAACTATCCAATAATTCAAAATTAATCTTGTTTTTTAATTTGACTTAATCCTGCTATCAGATAATTGATTATTTTTCATCTTTTGTCTACTTTCAATTTAACCATTTGTTTTTCTAAACAGCTAAATTATTTTTATCAAATTTTATAGAAAATTAAAAAAATAATCTATATAATTACTATATGAAATCTTTTATTAATAGATTTTCATATTTTTCTAATAAAAACAATATCACTATTTTTTTAGAAATTCTCATATGATTATTTTTTAATTAACTTTCTAATTCCTATGCAATTACTTAATTATTGCTTAATTACCTTTATTCTATTAGAAAATACAGTCGCCCCATATAATTTAGTTGATCTAAAGCTGGTTTTTATGATATTTGAGTTTATGATAGTTAATTTTCCATTGTTGCTGTAGATTGCTC
>JAUNXF010000090.1 GCA_030539935.1 Methanobrevibacter sp. | reverse complement strand
TTATTTTTTATTATTTTTCTTTTTTAACTATTTTATCATATGCATCTAATATATAACACATATATACATCAATAAATCCAAATTTTATAGATTTTAGCACATAACCATTTTAATAAGATTTTGATATAATATTTTTAATAGTAAAAGGAGAAAATGATAAAATAATCATATGTATTTTTATTTAAAATGATGATTTTATTTTTCCTATTTCTAGTCTAATATTTTTTGTGTGGTATGGTGGGTTTTTTCCTATATTTGGTCTAATATTTTTAGTATGGTATGGCGGTTTTTTTTTTAATTGTCTTAGGTGATCTTAATGATTATTCTCTATCCACCTTAAACATAATGTCCCTCACTATTGATATGATGGGAACCAATAGGAATAGGTAGATGAAATTAGGATTTACATTAAAGTCAAGCAAGTTTACAATGACTGTAACTCCCATGATAATGTAGAGGGTATGGTAAACATATTTCTTCTCGGCTTCTGAAATGTATTCGTCGAGGAATCCTCTCTTATGTGCATAATGGAACATACATAAGAAGAAGACTATGGTTAGAAGTATATTCAATCCAAAGATTACATTTGCCAGGAAGAAATGTGAATAGTTTCCAACGATTGATGTTGTAAATGGGATAAATGATATGCAGATTAAATAAAAGATGTTTATCCATAAATAAGGCATATTCAAGTTATTGAGCTTAATGAACTCATGATTATAAATCCAAAATGATCCAAGCAGAATGAAGCTTATAACGGTTATCCCGAATGTTGGTGCAAGGGAGCTGGTGAACTGTACGAATCCAGTATAATTCGCTATCTCCGCTTCAGGCAATGCCATTCCAAAAATCAGAAGGGTCATTACCATTCCGAATATTCCGTCAGTCAATCCAAGCAATCTTCCAGGATCAATATTGATGTCCCTTTGGAAGGCATCTAAAAATCTTTGATAAAAATTGAGTTGCTTATTTGTTTGGGATAGCTTTTTTATATTCTTGTCGATATTCTGGCTATTGATTTCCTTATAAAACTTTTCTTCCTGATGTTTTTTCATGCGTTCTATTTTCGCTTTAGTCCTTTCATCACCGGTTTTCTCAATATTTTCTAATTGATTATTTATTTCCTCTTTCAAACTTTCCAATGCCCTATATTTTTCATATATATCCTCTTGATTTTTCACATCAGAAGATTTATTTTCTTTATCTTTAATAAAATCACCTTTCAAGACATATTGCTTATTTAAATTTTTATTTATCCTATTATAATAACCTATTGAAAGATTCATTGGTTTTCGCTATTGCATCAATTTGTTAACCGCAAAGTAACTAGTGTAAACTGCAAAGGAACTTTCTATTTTAATATATTTTTGTAACTAAATTAATTTTATATAAATTTGTTTAAATTTTTTAACTAAAATTGTATTTTTATTTAAAATTTATATTTTTTTATAGTATTTTATTCAAAATAATAATTTCATAAAAAATCATAATAAAAACAAAAAGTTTATATATTACTTTAAACCCATTGTTATTATAGAATAAATATTTTTAATATTGGCTAAATCTATGTCTAATTTGTTATTCTTATAAGAAAATTCAATTAATTTTTACTGGGATTTAGCTTGATTATTGCTTTGATTCAATCTAAAGGCCATAATCAAATTATATTTATTTATCTATTGAAAAAATTATTTTTAAAAAAAATTGAGGTGTATAGAATGGCACAAGGTCAACCTATTTTCATTTTACCTGAAGGAACCAACAGATTGTTAGGTAGAGATGCACAAAGAACCAACATCTTAGCAGGTAAAGTATTAGCAGAAACTGTAAGAACCACTTTAGGTCCAAAAGGTATGGACAAAATGTTAGTGGACGGACTCGGAGACATTGTAGTTACCAACGACGGAGTAACTATCTTAAAGGAAATGGATATTGAACATCCTGCAGCAAAAATGCTCGTGGAAGTTGCAAAAACCCAAGAAGACGAAGTTGGAGACGGAACCACCACTGCAGTAATCATTGCTGGAGAATTACTCAAAAAATCCGAAACCTTATTAGATATGGACATTCACCCAACCATCATTGCTATGGGTTACAGACAAGCAGCAGAAAAAGCACAAGAAATCTTAGATGAAATCGCTATTGAAGACATTTCCCGTGACATGTTAGTCAAAGTGGCTATGACCGCTATGACCGGTAAAGGAACTGAAAAAGCTCGTGAACCTTTAGCAAACTTAATCGTAGATGCTGTACAGCAAGTGGCTGACGATGGTGAAGTTGACACTGATCACATTAAAATCGAGAAGAAAGATGGTGCAGTAGTGGAAGAATCCACCTTAATCCAAGGTGTAATCATCGACAAGGAAAAAGTCCACCCAGGTATGCCATCTGAACTTAAAGATGCAAAAGTTGTCTTAATCAACTCTCCTTTAGAAGTTAAGGAAACTGAAGTTGATGCTGAAATCAGAATCACTGACCCTGCTCAAATGCAAGCATTCATCGAACAGGAAGAACAAATGGTCAGAGATATGGTCAACAAGATTGCAGATGCTGGTGCAAACGTATTGTTCGCACAAAAAGGTATCGATGACTTAGCACAACACTACTTAGCTAAAGCAGGAATCATGGCTGTAAGAAGAGTCAAAAAATCTGACATTGAAAAATTAGCTAAAGCAACCGGCGCTACCGTTGTATCCAACTTAGACGACTTAACCGAAGCGGACTTAGGTCACGCAGGTTCCGTAATCGAGAAGAAAATCTCCGGTGATGACATGATCTTCGTAGAAGAATGTCAAGAACCTAAAGCAGTAACCTTACTCGTCAGAGGAAGTACCAAACACATCGTTGACGAAATCGATAGAGCTGTTGATGACGCAATCGGTGTAGTTGCTGCTACCGTAGAAGACGGTCAAGTTGTAGCTGGTGGAGGAGCTCCTGAAATCGCTATGGCTAAAAAACTTAAAGAATATGCTCAATCAATCAGCGGAAGAGAACAATTAGCTGTAACTGCATTTGCAGAATCCTTAGAAATTGTTCCTAAAACCTTAGCTGAAAACGCTGGTTTAGACAGCATTGACTCTTTAGTAGACTTAAGAGCTGCTCATGAAAAATCCCCTTACATGGGATTAAACGTATTCACTGGTGATGTCACTGACATGAAAGAAGAAGGTGTTGTAGAACCTAAACGTGTCAAAAGACAAGCTATCCAATCTGCTTCAGAAGCTGCTGAAATGATTTTAAGAATCGATGACGTAATCGCTTCCAGCGGAACCAGTGCTGGCGACATGCCTATGGACCCAAATATGGCTGGCGGCATGCCTCCAATGATGTAGACCCAAGCTTTTTGACCTCGGTCAAAAACCTTGACCAAAATATTTTCACTAGTTGCGTAGTCTACGCTAACTAGTTTCTTTTTTTATTTTATTTTTACTATTTCTTTCATTTACGCTTTCAATTTTTAGTTTAATATATTAAACTATTTCTAATAATAATGCTTATTTTTATATATATCAAACTATTTATTGTCTATTTTTAATATTTCCATATATAGTTTACTTATTTTAAATATTACTTTCCAAATGCTCTCTATTTACTTTTATATGCTTTGAAAATCAATCTTTATTCAAGCACTTTTTTTAAATGTAAAGGATTTGGTGAAAATGTCTAGAGAAAATATCAAGGAAAACAATGAAAGTTTTGTTAGTAATGGGATGGATGATGTTGAAAGCAATGAAAGTTTTGTTAGTAATGAGCGGGATAATGAAGAGAAAAGGCATGTAAACGATATGAGTGATTATAGTTCATGCGGTCATCTTGGAGATAATGACAAGAGGGATGATGATGGTTTAGGTGATGTGGGGGAAATTGAATTTTCCGATGATTGCGATTATTTGGACCTTTTAGAAGATTTTGAAATTGAAGATCTGGAAAGCGATAAATATTGCAAAAATTCAAGAGATTCAAACCCTTTAATGAAGCTTCCTAATCCATTTCCCGAAAATGATTTAAATGAATTAGCTCTTTTGGGTTTTTTCAATGATTTCACTTTGGTTGATGTTGGGCTACATGATTTCATTAGGGAAGTTTATTTTGAGGAATGATTTTCTTTAATTTCTCTTTCATTATCTTATCATTTCTTGGCTTGATACTAAAATTTATTAATCATGCAATTAATATTATAATTGACAAGAAGTTAGCAATATTTGATAAGATAATTTTGATTGATTTAATGTTAGGAGTTATGAAATGTCTGATGAAAAAAATATTAGAAGTCAAGAAGAGAAAGATTTGATAATCAATGCTCGAAAGCCTGAAGGAGAATTGGGGGACAAATTACTTGATAGGATGAATGAAAGCCATGAAAGCCTTGCCAGGTGGGGTGTAAGTCATCTGGATATCGGAAAGGATGATGTTATATTGGATATTGGATGTGGTGGAGGAGTGAATGTAGAAAGATTCCTTCAAATGACTGAAAATAAGGTTTATGGATTGGATTATTCCGAAATTGCAGTGGAAAAATCCACTAAGTTAAACCAGGCTGCCATTGATGAAGGCAGATGTGAGATCATCCAAGGGTCCGTATCAGAGTTGCCTTTTGATGATAATAGCTTTGATATTGTAACTGGCTTTGAAACAGTTTACTTCTGGCCTGATTTTGTCAACGATTCAAAAGAAGTCAGAAGGGTATTGAAAGATGATGGGATAATGTTTATCTGCAATGAAGCAATTCCTAATGAAGAGGATGACCGCCAAAAGGAACTAATCGAATTGTTGGATATGGAGATATTCTCTGAAGATGAATTTGATGAATATTTGCGCGAAGCAGGATTTTCTGATATTATTTGCTTTTCACAAAATGGTCCAGACAGCGTAAATAGGGAATTGGTTACTGGTTGGCTTTGTGTAATCGCTAGAAAATAGGATAATCCTATTCTTTAAGATTTTTTTCTTTACCGATTATTTATTCCTATTTAAATTTTCATTTTTTTATTATTTTTTTAATTATCCCCTCTTTTCATTGATATCTATTGTTCTATACATTCATTCTAATTTTTAAGAACAGTTCATCATTTAAATTTCATATATTCATTCTAATTTTTAAGAACAATCATTGATTTAATTAATTTAAAGTAAATTATAAATATTATTAAGTAAAAATTTAATATGTTTATGGTTAATTTATTAAGATTTTTTTTTAACTATTATTTGGCTATGTTTGAGATTTAGAATAGTGGCTAATAAAGAATAGTGATTTGTTAGTTATCATTTTAAAAAGAAAAATGGTGATGAAATGGGTTTAGGACTATCAATTGGTTTGATTTCCTTAGTAGTTTTTGGAAATATAGAAAACTTGATTTTAGCTTCTCAAGGAGTAGTTAAAGGTGCAAATCCTTTAAAGCTTGCAATTTTCAGTTTGATTTGTGTAAGTTGCTGGTTAATTCTTGGTACTGTATGCACTCAACAATTAGAAGCTTATGGCATTTTTATAGAGTTCATTGGAGGATTTGCTATATTTGTGTTAGGTATCCAATCAATGATAGAAGCAGTTAAAGGTTAGGTGGGATGATGAATATTATTGAAGAATATAAACCTTTTTTAGGATTATTAATTTTTGGTAACATTGAAAACTTGGTTTTAGCTGCTCAAGGTGTGATTGAAGGGGCAGATCCATTTGTCGTTGCTGGTGCTAGTATATGTTTTGTTATTATTTGGCAATTTATAGGTGTTTTTGGTACTAAAGCGGCAATGAAATATTCTAGACATATTGAATTCATTGGAGGATTTGCTATATTTGTATTGGGTATTCAATCCATGCTTCCATTAATTTATCATTTAATTTAATTTGAAATATTTTTTAATTCAAATTATTTTTCCTTTAATTTTTATATATAATATCCATAGAAAGATTTATATATTATGTTAACTAACATTAATATGTTGTATATTGCGGTGTTAGTCCAGCCTGGTTAAGACTCTAGCCTGCCACGTTAGAGACCCGGGTTCAAATCCCGGACGCCGCACTTTTTTTTTATGCAGCTGTGGTATAGTCTGGTTATTACTTGGGCCTTCCAAGCCTACAACCCGGG
>JAUNXF010000025.1 GCA_030539935.1 Methanobrevibacter sp. | reverse complement strand
ATATAAGGAAGAAATCAAAAAATACCATTAAATCATTTTATTAAAATTATACAAGTGATAAGATATGAAATCAATGACAAATGTTGACATACACACAATATGTCTGGAACTAAACGATTTGTTGGTTGGAGCCAGAGTGGACAAATCATTCCAGCCCACTAAAGATACTGTGGTTATGAGATTCCATAAAGCAGGAACTGGAAGACTGGATCTTGTGATACAAGCAGGAAAAAGAATCCATATAAGTCAATATCCCCTAACAAATCCTCAAAATCCACCTAGTTTTCCTATGCTCCTTAGAAAAAGAGTGAAAGGGGCGAATGTAGTTAGCATA
The DNA here is from genome assembly GCA_030539935.1 of Methanobrevibacter sp. Lineage (GTDB taxonomy): Archaea > Methanobacteriota > Methanobacteria > Methanobacteriales > Methanobacteriaceae > Methanobrevibacter. The sequence continues at coordinate 18,605 of JAUNXF010000025.1, read as the reverse complement.
GAACAGCACAACTTTGACCGGGTTGTGGAAATTAAAATGAAAAAGGAAGAAACCTACACCCTCATTGTAGAATTGTTTGCAAAGGGAAACATTATTTTGCTTAACGAATCCAATGAGATCATTTTGCCTCTTAAGAGGAAACATTGGAGCGACAGGGACATAAGCTCCAAGAAGGAATATCTTTTCCCTGCAGAGCATGGAATCAATCCGATTGAACTGACAATTGATGAATTTAGAGAAATCGTTTCATCTGGAGAGGACGATGAAATCGTTAGAGTATTGGCTACAAACGGGCTTGGAAGCTTATATGCTGAAGAAATAATGCTGAATGTTGAAATAAGCAAAAAAACTCCTTGCTCCAACTTAAATGCTGAAGATATCCTCAGCATTTATAATGCTATGAAAACTCTTTTTGAACCTTTAGAACGAAAGGAATTCAATCCAATGATTGTAAACAACAAAAAGGAAGTCGAAAGACTACAGTCTGAAAACCCCGACAAAAAATACAAATTCAAGGAAGATGTCATTCCAATCAAAATAAAGCAGTATGAAACATACGAAAAAGAAGAATATGAAAGCTTCAATGAGGCCTGTGATGAATTCTATTCATCCAAAGTTAAAAATGAAATAACCAACATTCAGGAAGCTGCATGGAATAAGAAAGTATCCAGATTTTCCAAAAGACTTGAAAAACAAGAGGAGACCTTAAGGAATTTTGAAAAAACAATTGAAGACTCCCAAAGGAAAGGAGAGTTGTTGTTTACAAATTATGTTCAAGTTGATAACATTCTAAATGTAATAAAAGGTGCAAGGGAAAAGGACTATGGATGGAAGGAAATAGGGAAAACATTAAAGGATGCGAAGAAATCCGGAATGGAAGATGCACAAATATTTGAGTCCATGGATCCCCTTGGAAACATAACATTGATAATCGATGGTACAAGCATTGCACTTGACTCCAAAAAGTCCATACCTGACAACGCTGAAGTCTATTATGAAAAGGCTAAAAAGGCTAAGCGAAAAATAAAAGGTGCCTTAATAGCTATTGAAAACACTAAAGCACAACTTGCAGATATGGAAGCAAAAAAAGAAAAGGCCATGTCAAACATTATGGTTCCACAGAAAAGAGTTAAGAAGAATCTTAAATGGTATGAAAAATTAAGATGGTTTGTATCAAGCGAAGGAATCTTAGTTGTATGTGGTAGGGATGCAGGTACAAATGAAGCAGTTGTAAAGAAATATTTAGAACAAAATGATATTTATTTGCATGCAGATATACATGGTGCTCCTTCAGTTGTAGCAAAAGTGACATCCAATTCATTAAATGACAATTTGCTTAAAGAATTAGGCGAGTTCTCAGCCTCATTTTCAAGTGCTTGGTCGAAAAACTTCACATCTCAAGATGTCTATTGGGTCGAACCAGACCAAGTTTCCAAAACCCCAGTTTCAGGAGAGTTTGTGCCGAAGGGAGCATTTATTGTTCGTGGCCATAGAAACTACATTAGGGGATGCAAACTTGAAATATCCATTGGTCTTGTAGATTACGATGGGGACAAACGTATAATGGCAGGTCCGACTGATGCAATGAAAAAACATACCAATAAATTTGTTACAATAAAACCCGGCTATACCAAAAAGGAAAAGATAGCTAAAGAGATATTGTCTAGAATCAATGAAGAAGATTTATTAAGTTTAGATGATGTTGTAAGGGTATTGCCTAGTGGAAAATGTGATTTTATTTAAATCCATTTTCTATTCTTTTTTTTAAAAAATAGATGAGAAAAAGTAAATAAAATTATTTTTAAAAAGTAAATAAAAAATAAAAAGAGAATAATTAATGAAAATTAATCCTCTTCTTTTTTAAAATCAGGTTTGTAATATTCCAATGGATTCATAATCACAACATCAATCTTAGGATTAAGCTGATTGACAAAATTGGAAAATATAGCAGGATCCTGTTCTATTACTGGGAAAGTATTGTAATGCATAGGAATGACCGCTTTTGGTGCAAGCCACATGGCTGCCAATGCACCTTCAAATGGACCCATAGTAAATTTATCTCCAATTGGAACCATTGCAATATCCGGTTTGTATATTTTTCCTATGATATTTTCCATATCAGAGAATAATCCAGTGTCTCCTGCATGGAATACCTTTGTTCCATCAGGAAAAGTAAATAGGAAGCTTCCAGGATTTCCTGCAGGATGCACCTCTCCAGTAAAATCAATGGAAGAAGAGTGTTTTGCATCCAACATGGTGATTTTGATTCCTTGAATGGAAACGGAACCTCCAGTATTCATGCCTACACATTCGAAACCTTGATCTCCTAAGAATAAGGAAATTTCATGGTTTGCAACAAGAGTTGCTTTTGTATTGTTGGCTATTTCCATAGTATCCCCAAAATGGTCAGAATGCCCATGAGTTATGCATATAATATTTGCATCCAAATCCTCCACAGGAAGAGGGCAGGCAGGATTATTGCTAATGAATGGATCAACCAATATTTTTACTCCTTCATCACTAATTAATTCAAATGCGGAATGACCTAACCATCTGATTTCCATAATTTCACCTTTTTTAATAACATGTCTTAAAAATATGAATTCATAATTGAATTGGAATCTAATATTTAGTTTTCAACAATAGAGCTAATGTCTAAATCATTTGCCAAATTCCATGAAGACTCGAATAATTCTTTGATGTTTTCTACAGACTCCCTATCATCATAAACAGCACCATATTCGAAATCATCTTCATCAATGCTGTTGGATATTAATAATGCATGGGAAGTGTCCCCTATCAAGTTAAATGAATCTACAGAAGGCAAAGTCTTGATTTCAACTCCTTTTTTAATAAGGGAACTTAATAAGAGAACATAGGAAATGTCATCTAAATCAAATTCCTGAACAATTACTCTTGATTTAATTTTTGAGAGATTTGACAAGAACCTTTCACCCATATCCTTAACAGTAGGAGCCTCCAATAAAATCTCCTCTTTAGAATGACTTGCAACTTCTTCAAAAGCTTCTTGAGAAGTCAAAATTCCTTTCTCGCAAATGACATAACTGTTCAACAATTTTGGAATAGGTAAGGATTCAGGATCATTAGGGTCTATTTTTATAGTTTCCTCTGGAGTTTCTACAATATCAGAAATAGAAGGACCTGATGTTTCAACAGCTGAACCATCATATGGGATGTTTGATTCATCCACAACTTTGGTTTTTGGAGCAGGTCGAGGAATTGTTGCTTCAACTCCAAGATTATCCCTAGTAACTGCCTCATCAACACCCATATCAGAAATCACCTCATCAACTTTTACTTTAGGTTTAGGAGCTGAAAGAACATCAGACTTCCTATGAGGCCTAGACAAATTAGCATGACTCTCTTTTTTAGAAGCAATAGGATTTGTTGAAGCTATGGATGTTGGTCTTGGCAAGTTTTCCACATCTATTGCTACTTCAGGTGTTATATAATCCAAATCATCTTCAATTTTTACATCAGACTCCTCTTCACCATTTAAATAATCGGAACTTTCCTCATATTCAATCCTTAAATCATCATCACTGATGCCATGCTCTTCCTTATACTCATCATCAGCATAAATCGGAGTGATGACCCCATCATCTCCAGATTCATCATAAATGACATTATTGTAAAGAGTATTTTCAGATTGGGATAAATTGTAAATTGGCTCTTCAACAATTTCATCAATGTCTATCTCATCAATAGGCATTATAATTTCTTCATCAATTGTTTTAGGCATTAGACTGTAGCTTTCGTCTGAAACCTCATTATCATAAATTGTTTCAACATCTCCAACACTTGCCAAAGCTTTTGAAATCTCTTTGGACCTTTTAGGAGCATTTGATAGGTCAATTGTCTCTTTGGATTTCCTCTTAGGCCTGCGAGTTACCTTCATAGGCTTTTCATAATTAGGTGTAAAGTAAAGAGTGTCTGGGTTGGATTCCTTTTGGTCTTCCCTCATATAGCCAAAGCTTCTTTTCTTTGGCTTATTGGATTTCCTAATGGAAGGAAGTTTGAATTTAGGTTTTTCCTCTTTTACTGGCTTGGTTTTTAGAACTTGTTTACTTTCATCAATAGGGGCTTCGAATTTTGGCACATGCTCTTTTGGCTTGCTGTTTTTTAGGAAGTCATCAAGGGTTGTGGAAGATTCATCTATTTTGTCGTTATAATAGTCATCATGACTTTGCAAAACTGATTTTGATTTTTTAGAGCTATTGCCATCTAATTTGGCATTGACTAAATCTTCAACATCCTTTGCACTTTCCATTACGCGGGAAAAAGCATCATTCCTATTACTATTCAACTTTTTCCTCCTTGAATGTCTATTTGAATATAAAATTCTATTAATAAATGATGAAAGAAGTTTGTATAAACCGAATATGGTGATTAGAACACCTAAAATTAGAATCAAATCGATTAGACGGTATACAATACTTCCATAAACAAGAACCAAACCAATAACTGTTAATAAAATGCCAGTAAATAAATCTAACGAATCTGCCACAGAAACTCACCCTTATGAAAATATTAAAGTTAATTAATTGAAATTATGTGTCTTTAAAGATTTTTTAATTGAACTACTAGAATTTTTTAATTGAAACTACTTTAAAAATTCTTAATATTTTAATTTATTAAAAAATTCTTTTTTAAATTCTAAAATTTCATTAAATTAATAATGAAATATTAAAATATGGTAAATTTAAGCATATAATTAAAAAATTAACCATAATTAATATTTATTTATAACATTAATCATTTATATAATTTTGTTTTTATTTATAGAAATAATGGCTAAAAATTTGTTAAAAACCTATAGGTTAATAAACAAGGTATAAAATCAGAAAAATATATCTTAAATTTATATTCCAATTAAATAAAAACAATAATCGATAAAACTTAAAAAAATAGAGAATTTAAAATTTTATTGAAGGATTATGAAATTGCTTTCAAAATGAAAAATTAAAATCAGATAAGAATATTCAAAAAGAGTAAAAAATTATATAAAACTGTTGAATTATAATTAAACGATTAAATTATAATTTATTTGTAAAATTAAAGTCAAATTGTAATTTAATAAAGAAAAAAAGACAAAATATAAATAATAGGTTAATGAAAATAATATCACAAACATTTAAGGTGATACTATGATTTTCGAAAAATTAAGAAATGAGGGCATCAGCCTTATGGCAAAATCAAGAGATTGCCAACTGGGCAATGCCAAAAAAACAATTAGGGATTTGTCAAAAGATAAGTCTGGTCAAGGAGCTGCAGAATACATTTTATTATTTGGAGGAGTGATTGTAATAGCTCTGGCAGGACTTTTGATTTATAGGTCATACTTCAGCAATACTGCAAGCGGTTTAAATGCAACACAGGACATCAGTTCAATTAGGAACAATATGACCAGCATTTATTAGATAAATGATTCTATGAATCTCTTTAGATAAAATGATAAGCGAACATCCTTTAGGTAAAATGATGAGTGAACTGAAAAACCTGAAAGATAATGAAAAAGGACAGACAAGCGTTGAAGTGATTTTGCTAATAGGTTCCATTTTAGTCATTTCAATCATATGTGGAACTTATATCTATAAAATCAGCTTGGAAATAAACGGCCTATATAATCAAACAGCTGATAAAGGACGCTTGTATTTATTGAATAAGTTAAATTAACTAAAAATCTTCAATTCCCGGCAAAAATCTTATTTGGAAAATTAACTTATGGAATCAATGAAAAAAGAAAAAACTGAAAGAATAGAATAAAAAGGATAAAATAGAATAGATAAAAAAAGAAAATAAAAATGATTAAAAATAATTAATTATTTTTAGTCAATCAATCTTTCTAAGGTTGCTTTCCAAGAAGCTGAAGAAATATTGGTTAATTTCATTCCAGTTCTCTTAACAACAATTCTTTCTTGAGGACATACTTTTGCACATGCTCCACATAATACACAGTACTCTTGATTGAATTTGGCAACATTGTCTTCAAGGACTATTGCATTACACGCACAAAGGTCAACACAAGATCCGCAACCTACACATTCTTCATCAGTAGTTGTGATTTCACCATCAAACGGTTTGGTAACTTCTGCTGCATCAACAGGACAGATTTCCTTACACCATCCACAGTTAATACAATCGGATCCAATAAATATGTCACCTGTGATTTTTGGCTTTTCAATCTCATCACTGTGCATACAGGTAACACATACTGTTTTGATTGCATCTTGAGGACATACCCTTTTACATACTCCACAGTATACACACTTGTCTTCATCCACTTCAATGGAACAAGCATCAGGAGTCTTTACAACAGTAATGGCATCTGCAGGACATAAGTCAGCACAAGCACCACAGTAAATACATTCTTCATCATCAATGGAAATTTCACCTTTCAATAGGTCATTCCTATCTGGCAATTCCCTTTTGAATAAAATCGCATCTTGAGGACATGCCACAGTGCATCTTCCACAGAACTCGCAAGCGTCTTCATCAATTGCAGATTCATGAGTCCAAGTTGGATAATTAGCCAAGTCTTTAGAACTTTCACCATTGATTTCAAAGTCTAAAGCACCAAATGGGCAAGCTGATGCACATAAACCGCAGATCACGCAAGTCTCTTCATCAAGTGCAAGATAATTTCCTTCAGCTTGACCTCTTGCAATACCTAAAACATCCCCTAAAGCTAAGGAACTGGTCGGACAAGAGTCAGCACAAATTCCACACGCTAAACAAACATTATTATCATAAGATAATTTTCTTGATTCGCTACCTTCTCTTTGAATAAAAATCATAACAATCCCACATTAATAGTTTTAATTGTCATATAATATAAAGTATACTAAATAATTTTAATATAATTAATACTATATTTATCGACATGAATATATAAACATAACGATTTAATCTTAAGGACTACCTAAAAAATTATAAAAATTTCATGATTTTTTAAAAAATACCTGATTAGAATAATTTTAATGACAAAAACAATGAAATTAGTAGGTTAAATTAAAAATAAAGAACATGACACTTAAAAAAATGAGTAATAAAAAAAGAATGAATAATAATAAGATAATAATACTTAATTAATGAAAATAATAAAAAATGAGGAAATTCATTTAAGGGGAATTATGGAAAAAATAAAATGAATCAATATAAAAAAATCAATGTGGAAAGACCTGAAAAATCAGTATTAGATCAACTCACCTTTCTGATTAATCTTTCCCTGACGTATGCGTGTAGATGAAATAGGTATGCCATCAGCAGCCAAGACAAAGCTTACGACAACAATGTCCAAAGGTTCCATTCCCTTGCTGACTCTAATCTCATTAATCTTAATTGCATTTGGTTCAGTCTCTTCACTGACAACGATTGCATCATAATTCTCATCATGAATGGTTGGTCCATAAGGATCATCTAAACGTGAAATGTGAAAATTAGTGTATTTGGTGCCTAAAAACTTATTTAAATTAGTCATACGCACATCACAGGAGTCAACATCCCCCTCCTTTTTGCATGCAAAAACATTAGAGGTGACCCCTATCTCAACACTTTCACCAATTTCAAAGGCCTTGGCAATCAAATGCCTATGACCATAATGAAATTTGTCAAATGTTCCTCCAACAGCTACTCTTTTATATCTTTTCATAATAATCAATCAATAAATTTTAATTAATCCCACAATAAGATTTAAATTTAAAATTATATAAACTTAATGAAAAGGGACATTGAAAAATAACTAAAAAAGCAAAATAAAACTAAAATAAAAAAAGCAAAAAATAGAATAAAACTAAATTAAAAAATAAAAAATAATTTTATAGAATAAATCTTAAAGAAGATTATTCTATATTTCCAAGCAATAATTAAATTTGAAATATTAAAATGGAATAAGCACATAGTTTGCATCACGATAATGTGATTTGGTATTCCAATTCTTAATATTGCCCACCTCATTTCTAAAACTTGTTGCATCAGCAGAATACCAAGTTTGAGTATGAGTGTCGTAAACTTGCGCCCATACATGCCCAGTATATAAACCACTTTGGAACTTACATCCTTGAGCATGGGAATATCTAGCATGCACGCCTACAGATCTGCACATGGCCACAATCAAATTAGCCTTATCACAACAATTGCCTGATTTAGACTTAAAGGTTCCAGTTGCTCCCTTTAATGAGTTTGAGTAGAAACTATATGTCACATCATCTCTAACATATCTAAATATTGCAATTGCCTTAGCCAAAGGACTGTCTAAGCCTTTGGTAAGTGATTTTGCCTTTTTCTTAATTGCATCGTTAAGTGCAGATTTTCCACCTGTCTGCAAGTATTTCTTAAAATCGCCAGAATCAAATATTTCCCTACAGTTCAAGATCTTTCCGCCTTGGCTTAAAGAATAGGAATATCCTCCTCTAACATTATTGGTTTTTACATTGACAGATGAAGGCAATTTCTTATTTTTACTATATGAGTCTAATATGGAAGTGAATGCATAAATATAAAGGTCCGCTTCCATCTTACCTATATTAGTAGGACTATTGTTAGGTATTCGATTATTAGAATCAACATATTTAGTAAGATTTTCTGCTAATTTAAGATATTCTTTTTTAGACAGCTTACCATTAATTTTTGCCCCACTGGATTTATAGTTGTTTGATAAATCCTTTATCTTGACATTAGCTTTTGAACCATCATTGATATTAGTTATAGCACCTGCCATAAGATATGCAAATTCATCCAGTGTATACTTTTTATTATCAATATATACAGTATAAGACTTATTTAACAGATTAATGTACTCTACACGTGTCTTTAAGTCTTTAGCTGCAGTGATAATCTTGGATATGCTTATTCTAGGACCAACCACCTTAACGGTTTTGCTTACATTATAAGGATTATAATACTTGTTTCCAGCAAAACTAATTTTAATAGGGTAAGACCCTTTCTTCAAGTTAATGTCTAAGCTAACTTGTCCTTTAGAGTTGGTGGTTTTAGTATAAGTCTTACTATTAAACTTTATTACAACTTTCTTATTAGCTAAAGCCTTGCCCATAGAGTTCTTTAAGGTAATTGTATAGCAATCACCTTTTTCAACTTCTTTAGGTGAAGTGATATAAGTAGGTCCTTTCACTATAGTGAAGTTGCTTCTTAGATAGGCGCCGACGAATGAATCGTCACCGGCAAATCTAACTTTCACTTCAAAAGTACCGAGAGCATTGACTGGAATCCAAACCCTTCCATTAGAGTTAGTGGTTTTGACACAGCTTATGTTTAAATCACTTACTTTAACTAAAAGTTTTCTACCAGATATTCCCTTATTATCCAAAGCCTTATTCAATCCTACAAGTAAATTTCTGCCAAATTTAACCTTGACGGAAGGCACTAATTTAGTGCTGCAGTTAATAGGGAAAACTGTTGTCTTAATGGAAGTCTTATTGTAATCACTGTCTCCGGCAAAGCTAATGACCATATCAAACTTTTTGCTGTTTGAATTGATTTGGAGTTTAGCCTGACCTTTAGAATCAGTGACTGCAGTGTAAGTCTTCTTGCTTGCAGGAATCTTAAAGCTAACCTTTTTATTAGCTAAAACATTTCCTGACTTGTTGTTCTTTAAAACGACAATCAAATCAGTTGATTTAGGAACAGTGGTGTTCACCACTTCCAAACTGGTGCTTGACTTTACAATGTTCAATTTGGAAACCACTAATTTGGAAGCGTTGTAGTCATTGTCACCTGCAAAGCTGAAAATAGCCTTGTAAGTTCCAACAGAACTGATGACAAACCTTACCTGACCTTTTGAATTGGTTGTCTTAGTATAAAGCTTATTAATTGCGGTATTATTAAACACAACTTTTTTATCTTTTAACACTTTTCCATTCTTATCTTTTAATGTAATATAGAAAGGAGTTCCAGAATACAAAGTGGTATCGGAAATGCTTAAAGCGGTTTTACTTTTAGCATCTGAAGCTGAGCTGACTGTTTGAGTTGCAGTTGAACCTAATTCTGTGTTGGACACGCCATTTGACTCATCCTCAACAATTAGGCCGCTAGTTGAACAAGATACACTTTCACCGTCTAAACTGGAAACTTCTTCATTAGATAATTGATTTGCATAATAATTACCAATTGACTCTTCAGATACTGAATCACTAGAATCACTAACAAGATTATTGTTATCTGGATTATTCGACACATCTGCAACATCACTGGCAGATACACCACCTATTACAAGGAATAACAAGCAGAATATTGCCAAAAGCAATGTTCGATTCTCTAACGAAATTTTTTCACCTCAATACACTAAAAAAATACAAATTTTAAAGTTTTAAAAAAATCTCTAATAGTTAAATATCTTTAAGATTTTAATTTGAAAAATTAAGATCCTTAAAAAAATCATAAACTTTTACCGTGCTAATGCAATAAAAAAATATGAATTCTTTAGAAGAAATTAAAAAATTTTAAATTATCAAAATTAATCAAAATTTTAAAATCCTATAAAAAAATCTTTATAAAAACAAAACAAAAACTCTTTGTATTTTATAAAAATTAATTCATAAAAATACTTAAAATAAAGATAATTCAACAAATTTTAGATAATATTTTTTTAATGTTATGTATAATTAAATGTTTAATAACATATAAATCTTTCCCATAAAAATTTTTAAAAATAAGGTCAGATATGATTTTAAATCATATATTCAGATAGGATATTTATTAGTTTACTGAAATTAATTTCTAAAATCCATTTCAAGAAAATTCAATTAAAATAAATAATTAAAATAGAAAAATAGGCAATAATATCAAATAATACTTAAAAATGGCTAATTATTCTAATTAAGTTAAATAACAAGTTATAATTAATTATTTTATTAAAATTTAATAGTATAATAATAGAATAATTAAAATATAAATTAATCATAGTTATTTAACTTATAAAAGAACAATAATTAAACTTTATAAAGATAATACTCCAAATTTAATAAAGTTATATAAAAAATTAATAAAAATCAGCTTAATAATAAAAAAAACTATTAATCTTAATGATTTATATCATTTATACTCCATTTATTAAAGTTTAAATAAAAAATAAACCATATTAAGGCTATTTAAGAAAAATAATGAAAAATCATAAAAAAAATTTGAAAATGGAAAAAAATTCCATAAAATAATTAAAAGTTTAACTCATTCATCAAGCTGTTGGTCATGGTCATACTCCAAACCGACTGGGCATGCATGAACGGTTGCCCCATGAATTACATCTATCTCATCAACCACCTTATTCTGAACCAAGTGAGCGACCTTATGGGACTCGTCAAGACTCATGTCAGAAGGCAGTTCGACATGCAGGGATACGGTTGCATAGGAACCTAAATAATTCACCCTCACATCATGTGTTCCACAGACTTTTGGAACTGAATTGGAAACTTCGACAATCCTATCGACCAAATCAGGGGAAGGCACCTTCCCCATGATATTATTCAGATTTTCACGGGCAACCTCAATGGCTGTCTTTACAATCAATAGGCCAATGACCAATCCAATGAATGGATCCAATTGAGGATAGCCGTATTGGGCTATCATTACACCGAACAAGATGGCAATTGATGACAAGATGTCAACCCTCTGATGCTTTCCATCTGCAATGATTGCCGGACTGTTGGCCCTTTCACCTAATTTTATGATGTATTGGCTCATGAAGAAGTTGGTGATTACACCAATAAGCGCCATAACAACAGCCAATGGATCAGGTATTGCAGCTGTTCCCCCAAAGAACAGCCTATCAATTGCTCCCCTGATAATCTCATAAGCAATAACCGCGAGGAATATGACTATCACCAGACCTGCAATTGACTCTGCCCTTCCATGGCCTAATGGATGCTCATCATCTGCAGGTTTGCTACCTATCTTGAATCCGATATATGCTATAATTGAAGTTGTTATATCAGATATTGTATGTGCACCTTCAGATATGAGCGCATAACTTCCAGCCATTATTCCAACAGCTATGTTAAAAATGGTTAAGAAGACATTTCCTGCAATGGCCACATAAACTGCTCGTTTTCCTAATTTTTCTCTATCTTCCCTGTTCATTTTATCAATTAGTAAAATTAATCTTTAAAAATACCTATTGCCCTTTCATTTTATCAAGCGGTAAACCCAATTTCTAAAAATAGATATTACACTTTCATTCCATTTAAATCTATCCAAATCAAATTCCGAATTATTACCTTCCTTAATAAAAACAATGAAATTGTAATACTAATTTTTAAATTTTTATTATTATTGGATATTTTATAATTTCAAATATATATTATTATTGCTATGAAATAAAAAGAGAATTTGATGAAAAAAAATAATTAAGGAAATGAAGGATTCAAGATTCAATAATCCAAATCCCTTAAGATGTTCATCGCCTTTTCAATGTTTTCATATGAATTGGCATAAGACATCCTCACATGGTTTTCCCCAATGCTGCCGAATGGTGAACCAGGAACTGAAATGACACCTGCCTCTGCAGCGGCCTTAACGAATTCCATAGGCCTTTCCACCTTAGGGAAAACATAAAATGCCCCTTGGCAATCAACGGTTTCATATCCCATATCATTTAAGCTGGAAACAATAAGGTCCCTTCTTCTTGAAAACTCGGCCACCATTTTCTTAACTGAGTCCTGCGGACCTGTAAGCGCTTCAATGGCACCAACCTGTGAGATGGAGCATGCATTTGCGGTACAGTATTGGTGTACCTTAAGCATGTTTTCAGTAACCTCATCATTTGCAACCATATAGCCCACCCTAAGGCCAGTCATAGCATAAGTCTTGGAAAATCCATTGATTGTGACCACATTGTCTGAGTATTCTGCTGGAGAGTGGTTTTTAGTTCCATAAATGATCTTCTCATAGATCTCATCTGAAATGATGTAAAAATCATGGTCTGTCGCCAAATCAGCTATTCCCTTAATGTCCTCCTTATCCATAACCGCACCAGTCGGATTGGAAGGGGAGTTGATGATTAATCCTTTTGTATTCTTATCAATCTTTTCCTGAACATCCTCAACCTTCAACTTAAATTCATTTTCCATAGGGGTTGTAACTTCCACAACATTAGCCTCAGCCAATCTGACGCAGGTATAATATGAGAGGAATCCTGGATTTGGAACCAAGACATTATCCCCTTTTTCAAACAATGCCTGTGCACAGTCATATAACGCTTCGCTTGCACCTGAAGTTACAATGATGTTTTCAGCATCAGTTTTGATATTGTTGTCCTTAGCCAATTTTTTCACTATCGCTTCCCTAAGTTCAATCAATCCCTTATTTGAAGTGTATTTGGTATATCCATCATCAATAGCTCCTTTCATGGCTTCTTTAATGTTTTCAGGAACATCAAAGTCAGGCTCTCCAATTCCCAAATTGACTGCATCAGGATTGGTGACCTCAAACATTTTTCTAATTAAAGATAATTCTATAGTTTCAACTCTTTTAGCAGAATTTAACATGATAACACCTTTTTAATAAAATTAATAATTGATTAAATAAATCATGACAAATAATCCTTTCATATAATATATTATAGTTAATATTTAATAAGTCTTTAATTGGAGGAACCGCAAAAGCAAGCACCCCCGAAAAATCATCAATTCCAGGCACCGCAAATACAAGCATCCCCAAATAAATCATCAATTGCAGGCACCGCAACCATAACATGGCCCATCTTCACACCATGGAGTCTGCTCACTTGTCTTTATCTTTTCATATTCTGACTTTAGGAACTCCTTGCTGACACTTACATTAATCGGGTCCCATGGCAAATCATCATCCAAATCATAGCTTGGAGCATTTTCAGCCCACTCCCTAATAGGAACCTTTTGGTCTAAAGACCTTTCAATCAATTCTCCAATATCCCTATCACCGCATGAGAGGACATACTGCATAAGGCCCATCTTTGCACTGTCAAACTTAATGTCCAATCCCTTCAGATTCCTTTTCAGATATCTTATTTTAGACTTTATCTCCTTCATGTCATAAGTCTCCCATTGGAGGGGAGTGTGAGGCTTTGGAATGACTGGATTGACACTGAAGCTGATTGAAACTTTGGCCTTTCTCCTGGACTTGGGATTCCTTCCTTTTTTCTTGGATGGCTGGGATGAACCGTCATGATTTTTGGCTGATGAATCTGATATCGATTTGCTCAAATTGTCGCTTAATTTAATTGAAGATTCTGAATTTGAATCAATATTATACTTCATGGAATCAATCTGCTTCATCATCTCCGCAAGTTCACAAATATCCTCTTGTGTCTCATAGGGCAAACCGATTAAAAAATACAATTTAATATTAAAACCTAATTCAATCCCATCCTTCAAAACTCTGAAAACATCCTCATCGCTAATGTCCTTATTGATTCTTTTTCTTAGTGAATGGATGGATTCTGGAGCCAATGTCAATGTCTTCAATCCGCTTGACTTAAGTGAAATCAGGGTTTCCCTTGTAATGGATTCGATTCTCATTGAAGGGGTTGACACCAAAAAGCCCTTATCCTTTAGTTTTTCAGTCAACTCATTGATCTTGGAGTAATCGGATACTGCCGCACCTATGAGGGCAATCTTATTCAATCCTGTGTTTGCTCTAGCCTCCTCGGCAATTGAAAGAAGATGATTCAAATCCGTTTCCCTAAGGGGCCTATACATATAGCTGGACATGCAGAACCTGCATCCCCTTGTGCATGCCCTTGAAACATTCAATAGGATTGAATTGGAAAATGCTGGAATAAGGTCCCTGTCATCGGTTTCGGTAACGATAGGATAAGTCACATGATAGATTTCATCCATACTTTCTGAAAGGGCAATCCTTGTTTCATTATTGAATTGGGATATGTATAATCCTTTTATATCCAGATATGGGGATAAGTCCCTCTTTCCAATGGCTTCAACACCATTGCTTCCATTGCCACCGCTTGAAGATTTTAGCTCACAATACAGATCCAAGAAGTCATATAAAACCGATTCCGCCTCTCCAACAACAAAGATGTCTATAAAATCAGATAATGGCAAAGGATTGGAACTTGCACAAGGACCTCCTGCAATGATTAGCGGGTCATCACTTGTCCGATCTTCCCTTCTTAATGGAATATTGGCCTCTTTAAGCATCTGAAGAGCATTGAAGTAGTCCTGTTCATATTGTAGGGAAAATGAGATTATGTCAAAATCAGCTAAAGGACTGTTTGTTTCAAGACTTCGTATGGAGGGATAGATTATTCTCTCTCCATAGCTGTCCTCCCTTTCATTGATGTAATTATAAATTATCTGGTACCCCAATGAACTCATGGCAGTCTTATATACATTTGGATAAACCAGCCCAAATCTTATGTCTGCCTTAAGAGGGTTTTTTATAATTACATTCCTTTCCTTAAACATGGTCTGTTCCTTTAGTTAATTTTTAGATTATTGTATAATGAGTAGTTTTTTTACTATTTTTAAATTTTGTTTTTACAAATATAATAAATTTTACTAATATCAAAGACTTGTTTTCAGACTTTTACATAATAATCTCAGACTAGTTTTCAGACTTTTACATAATAAAAATTTCAATCTGATTATAATATTCTAATCAGATTATAAGTTATATATAAGCTTTGTTCTTAAAACACAATTGTGATTTTGCACAAAAACACAATTAGAAAATATATTTAAGTTATTAAAATCAAATAAGGTTTTACTAATCTTTAAAATTTAAAAACAAACAGTATAATTATTATTTTCCAAATTGAGACAATATTCTAACTTGAAACAATATTCCAAGGTGATTATAATATTTAATCTAATTAGAATTATCCAACCAGATTATAATATTACAATTAATTAAAATATTATAATTAAACTGTTAAGAATCTTAAAGATAGTTCTTAAAATAAAAGGAGGAAAACAACTAAAAAGAGGTGTTATTATTAGAAATAAAATGATATTCTTAACTTTATTGCTAGTGCTTTTCATTAGCCTAAGCAGTGCAAGTTCAGCAAGCTTGAGTGATTTGGATGACAGTGACCACATCAATCATGCAAATGACAGCAAGGATCTTAAATCCAATGAGCTATCAAGCAACATAAGCGCTAAATCAGCCACCTTAAGTGCTGCAACAAAAGTTAAGTCCAATGCAACAAAACTGACAAATGCAAGCAAAGCAACAAATAATAAGAAAGCGGCCAATAAAACCGTTAATAAGAAAAATACGACAACCGTGAATAAAAAGACCTTGGCAAAAACATCAACAAGTTTTATGAATTCTGTTGAAAGGAATGGAAAGTTCCCAAAAGTCAAGATCAGCAATAAAAACTATTCAAATACAGAATACCTGTATTTGATGACCAAAGCTGTTGAAAATGAGTCCAATTCAAAAATTGAGATAAAACACAATTTGGTGAAGCCATATAACAATACAAAGATCAAAGCTGTTAAGGGCACCATAAACAAGACTGAATATGTTAAAGTCGCCAGCAAAACCAGAATATTCATTGAAAAGAATAAGAGGGCTCCGAATTGGGCTTCATGTTCAAAAGGAAACATTCCATACAATCAATTGATCCTATTATATGGCAAATGCTTAGACATTTACGATAAGACCAATAAATTGCCTAATTCAGTAAAGCTTGATGATTTGGATTTAGATAAAATAAAAGGCAAGATTGATGCAGAAAAGAGCAAATCTGCATTGAATGTCAAGAAGAATGCGACCAAAAGCACTAAAAAAACAAACACAAGCAAAGCAACAAGTGCAATAAAGAAAAACACAACCGCAAAGAAAACAACCACAATAAAGAAAAACACAACTGCTAAAAGTGCAAAGGCAAATGCCAATACGGCCAAAAGCACTAAGACAAATACAGCAAATTCCACAAAAGATAATGCAAGTCTGGTTGAAAAATCAATAGATTATGTCCACAGCATCCTAAACAACATTTTAGACAGATTGGATCCAAGCAAATTTAAAGTGAACATCACTAAAACTGATGAAGGGAATGCTAAAATCAATACCAGCAAGGTTAAAGTTGATGTAAGTGGAAAATCAACTGTCAATGTAAAGATTTCAGCAAAGGATACAAAGAAGAATACAACAAAGGCAAGCACCAAGAAAACAACTGCCAAAACAAAGACAAGTGCAAAGAAAACGAATAAAACAAAGGCAAGCACCAAGAAAACAACAAGCACTAAAAAGGTATCCAATAAAACCGCTGCGAAAACTAGCAATATTTCAAAATCCCTGAAAAAATATTTGGAAAGTTCCAAAAACTGTCAAGTTGACAGCAAACAAATAAAGGAATTGGCTAAGACATTGACTTCCTCCCTTAAAACAGACTATGATAAGGGAAAGAAGTTATTTGCATGGGTACGTGACAATATACAGTATGAAAAGTATAGAAACACAAGAAAAGGCGCTGTGAAAACAC
Organism: Methanobrevibacter sp.; assembly: GCA_030539935.1. Lineage (GTDB taxonomy): Archaea > Methanobacteriota > Methanobacteria > Methanobacteriales > Methanobacteriaceae > Methanobrevibacter. The sequence continues at coordinate 1,144 of JAUNXF010000025.1, read as the reverse complement.
TTAAGAAAAAGCAGGGAAATTGTGTTGACCAAACCCATCTATTAGTTGCATTGTCAAGGGCAGCGGGAATTCCTGCAAGATATGTAAATGGAGGCAATTGTAAATTTACTAACGGCTATGTTGGAGGACATGTATGGGGCCAGATGTACATTAATAAGAAATGGGTTGTTGCAGACACTACAAGCTCAAGAAACAGCTTGGGAAAAATAAAAAATTGGAATACTAAAAGCTATACATTATATGGAAAGTACAGTTCCATAAACTTTTAATGGATTTCAAAAAATATAGTCCATTAAACTTTCAATAGATTCCAAATCAAATAAAAACAGTTTTTTAGTTTTAATTAATTATTAACATTCTAAAAAAATAATTAATTAAAACACTTCTTTTTTATAATAAAAAAATATTCAAAAAGCATAATCAATTAAAACACTTCTTTTTTATAATAAAAAAATATTCAAAAATAGTAAAATTAATTGAAAAAAGTTTAAAAAGCGCCGGGACGGGGATTTGAACCCCGGCGATCTATTGATCATCGGATTAGCAGTCCGACGCCGTACCAGGCTGGGCCATCCCGACATACAAATGAAAAAAAAGTTATTAAACATTGTATATAATACAACTATTATTATTTTATATTTACTTATTATATAAACTTTTTCTTTTTAAAAGTAAATTAGTCAAAAATGAACTAAAAAACTCATTTTAAAAAAATAATCAACTTGATTTTTTAAAATCAAAATTAAAACAATTAAAAATAGAAAAATCATTCAAGTGGCACATAAAGGAGTGGACACCCTTCATCAACCATGGTTATCTGAAAAACTAACTCCACCCCGCTGTTCTACAAGCATCAGCTGTAAGCGGTAGAGCTGCTCCTTTCCAGGCCTGACACGTTCCCACAATAAAGCCAATTAAATATTACCCTCCAGTAATACCCTTGACACCATTGATCCTGCAGGACGGGGCTTCGACATCAGCCTTACAGGCCATGATTAAATCCAAATGCCGCCTCCTTTATTTCGACCGCACCGAAGGAGATTTGTGCTTACAGAGGACTCCTAACCCTCCGGTCTAGCCAATATAATATATCATATTACTTGTATATAAAGTTTATTAGTAAAAAAAATAGTTAAAAAATATA
>JAUNXF010000089.1:1608-6379 GCA_030539935.1 Methanobrevibacter sp. | reverse complement strand
ATAAGTAATAATTTATAAAAACTAAGAGATAACTAATAAGTTTTAAAAAAAAACTTTTAATATCTAACTTATAACAATCACTTTATTTTAAGAAAAATACTAAGGAGAACTAATATAATGGGAGAAACAATCGCAGTAATGAATCAAAAAGGCGGATGCGGAAAGACAACTACAGTGGTAAACCTGGCAACATCTCTTGCTGCAATGGGAAAAGCGGTTCTTGTTGTGGATATGGATCCACAGGCAAATGCCACAACAAGCTTTGGAATAAACAAAACAGAAATCAAAAAAACAGTATACACAGCACTGGTTAATGAATGCAGTGTCCAAAAAGCCACTATTCCAACTAAAATTGAAAATCTTTTCATATTGCCAAGCAATATAGACCTAAGTGGTATTGAAGTGGAATTAAGCAAGGAAGCAAACTACCACATAGCACTTAAAAACCTGCTTGAACCAATAAAAGGCATTTTTGATTACATTATAATAGATTTGCCTCCATCCCTTGGAGTGATAACAATAAACTCATTGATAGCTGCAGATAGCGTATTGATACCAATACAAGCGGAATATTTCGCTCTTGAAGGATTGGCGGATTTGATGAATACAATAAAGCTTGTGGAAACAAGACTAAGAAGTCCTACTCCAATCAAAGGGATTCTTTTAACATTATATGATGCAAGAACAAGATTAGGCAGAGAAGTCTATGCCGAATTGAAAAAGTACTTCAAAGACAAGGAATATGTCTTTAAGACAGTTATTCCAAGAAACATAAGACTGGCTGAAGCCCCTAGCTACGGTAAGCCATGCATAGTTTATGATCCAGAAAGCAAAGGTGCAATAGCTTATCTGAAACTTGCAAAGGAAATCTTGGAAAGGGATGATAGCTGATTAGGCAATTGAAATAACGATAAAAGAATTATGAGAATATGATATAAAAACACGAAAGGGTTTGGTAAGATGGCTAAAAAAGAAAGAAATTCAGGATTGGGAAGAGGATTAGATTCCTTAATACCTAATATTGAAGAAAAGGAAGTTGAAGAAGGAATAAGCTTAGAAGACTTGTTGAAAAAATCAGAAAAAGAGGAAGAAAAAATAGAAGAAAAGCAGTTTGAGGAAGAGCCAGTGGATGAGGATAAGGAATTGGTCTTTACAGAAGAGGATTTCAAAACCGATGATGACATACTGGTTGAAGAATCAGATGTAGAAAAATATGAAGAGGAAATTGTTGAAGAGGAAGTGGAAGGTGAAGATGAAACTGATGAAGTAAAAAAAGAATCTTCCACATATACAAATGTCTTCTATAATGATGATGAAAAATTGGCGAAAGATGAAGAAGAAATCATCGAAGAAAAAGCCATAGAAAATATTAATTCTACAGTTAATTTAAATGAAGAGTTAAATGAAAGTACTAAAATTATTGAAGCATTCGATGATTTAAAAGAAGGCCAAAGTCTATTGAGTGAAAAAGAAGAGAAACTTATAGATGAAGTAATTGAAACGGTGGAAAATAATCCAAGAATCACCTTATGGTCTGCAAGATCAGCAGCTGTGCTAAGATTCCTAAGGAAAACCGAACCTGAATTCAGCATCAGCAATGAAGCGTCAACACTGATTGATGAGGCAATAGCCAAAAAGTATCCTGAAATATGGACCTTATTTAATCATTTATGATTATCCACTAACATCAATAAATCGAATTGGTAGATGAGGAGTCTATTTAATAGATTCCCATTCTATCAATTAAAGATGCCAAGCCCAAAAAGAAAAATACAATTGAAAATAGTGCAGAAATGATGAGAATGCTAAAATGACAGAATGGTTGAAATTTTGTGCAAATGATAAAGATTTATAAAGGGGATTAGAATGAAGTTAGGATTTTCACTGCTTTCACTGTTTATGAAAGATGTAGATGAAATGCTGAGCATAGCAGAAGACAATGGCTTTGACAGCGTTGAACTGCTTGCAGAAGGACCTTATAGGCCAGATATAATGCTTGGCAATAAAGAAATAACAGAAGTGTTCCATTCCTACGATTTGGACATTTATATGCATGCCGTAAATGTTGACATTAACTTGGCAAGCCTTAATCCAGGAATACGCAAGGAATCTGTAAAGCAAACAAAAGACTGTCTGGACCTTGCAGACGAGATAGGGGCTATAGGAATTACAGCACACCCTGGAAAAATAGGAAGGCCTGAAAAGTATTTAAGGGATATGGCTCTTCAATTTTTAACAGAATCCACCCAAGAACTTGTATCATATGCAGAGGATAAGGAAGCGAAAATATCAATAGAAAATATGCCAGAACGCTTTTCTTATCTTGGTAACCGTGCATATGAACTGGAGAATCTGACTAATGAAACAGGCTGCAGCATAACCATAGATTTAGGCCATGTCAATACATGTGAAGATCAGGAAAGTTTCTTTAAAATCCCAAACATTCTCTACAATCATATCAATGACAATGATGGGATAAAAGACAAGCACCAAGCAGTTGGTGACGGAACTCTTGACTTGAACTTATTAAAATACGTAAAGAATGGAATTATAGAATTGAATAACTTTGATAATGTTTTAAAGAGCAAAAAAGTCATTGAAGATTTCTTGAAGGAATAAAGAAAAAATCAATGAATAATTCGAAAAATGAAAAGAAGAAAAAGAGTTCCGATTGGAAAATTAAATTCATCTCTAACGAAATAAATCAAAATCAAGTTTTTTGGGTTTTTCTTAAAATCTCCATTTTTAAGTTTAAGCTCAAAAAACTTGGAAATGAAATGAATTCATGACTAAACATGCCTGCCTAAAAATCAATCTGAAGAACTTCAGAAATGTCCTCTATTACAAAATCGGCATATTCCTTTAATTTGTCTGGGAAATCACCATCCTTTTGTTCGGTTGTTAATACAGCCCTATCAGCTTGCTGGAAAGCTAAAATATCATTTGGACCATCACCAACCATCATGACCTTATATCCTTCACCTTGAAGATTGCCTACGATTTCCGCTTTTCCATGAGTGCTTGCAGTTGCGAATGCATGATCCTCTGGAATTCCAGTTATGCTTGCAAGCCTTTTGATAGCTCCAGACCTGTCTCCTGAAGCAATGAAAACATCTATATCGCTTTCCTGTAATTTAGCTATTGTTTCCTTAACTCCACTGAACAATTGCCCTGCAGATGTAATGGTATATGCAATTCTCTCTTCTGCAATGTCAATAATGACAGCAGAGCCATTGCACAATTCCATATTGGGAACCCTTTCCTTTAAAAGAGGAAATGTGTCTGTGATGTCTTTAATTACTGCAGTGTCCTTCTCTAGAATTGAAGTTATTTCCTCTTTGGAAACGTCAGTTGAATAATAGCTAATGTCAAAATCAATATTGTTTCCCAAGACAAAATCGCTTATCAATGTGTCTGGATTTAAATCCTTTAAACGATTTGTGTTGAACTGTAAAACAACAAGCGCTGCATTCAAGCAGCTGTCTATAAGGTCTAAAGAGTTAATATGAGTGATTAATTCACCTGTAGATACATCTTTTATAACTCTGAAACGTTCAATCAATGTTCCTGAGTTATCAAATACAATAGCTTTTTTAGTCATATTATCGCCCAATAACTATTTAATGAATTTAAATTCTTTCAGCCAAGAATAGAATAAACTTTTATTAAATATAATTTAAAATTATTAATATATAAATCTTGTAATTTTATAAAAATTAAATTGTTAAAATAGAATTGGATTTAGGAAGTGAAAATATGTTAGGCACCCCTTTGAAAATTAAGTCCATCACATTATCCAATCGCATAGTCATGCCTCCAATGGCAAGAGAACTTGGGGATGATGGAGAAGTGAGTGACGAATTGATAGATTATTATTATAAAAGAAGCGATTCCACAGGCCTTATAATAGTGGAGCACGAATACGTGTCCCCTGAAGGAATTGCAAGCAAAAGGCAATTATCAATGGCTGACGATAGGGTAATAGAAAGCTTCAAGAAATTGACTGATGCCATACACTCAAAGGGAAGCTTTGCAATAGCCCAATTGAATCATGCCGGCTTTGAATCCATATCCCCCAATAGACTTAATTTGAATCGAATGACAATTGATGAGTTAGACTATGTTAAGGAGTCATTCGTTAAGGCATCCCTTCGAACTAAAAAGGCAGGTTTTGATGGGGTGGAAATACATGGGGCGCATGGATACCTTTTAAGCCAATTCTATTCGCCATATACAAATAAAAGAACAGACAAATATGGCGGAAATCTTGAAAATCGATTGAGATTGCATAATGAAATCATTAAAGAAGTCCGTGAAGCTGTTGGTGAAGATTACATCATTGCCATTCGCTTTGGAGCCTATGACTATTTAGAAGGGGGAAGCAGATTGGATGAAATCCCAATTGCAGTTAAATCCTTTGTAGATTCAGGATCAGATCTGATTGACATTAGCGGAGGCCTTTGCAGATATAGGAATCCAAACAGCAAGGAACCTGGATACTTTAAGGAACTCAGTAAAATAGCTAAGGAATCATGTGATGTTCCTGTGATTCTTACAGGAGGGGTAAAGAAGGCTAAAGATGCTGAAAACCTATTGAAAGAAGGATATTGTGACTTGATTGGCATCGGCAGAGCAATGTTGATGGAGGCAGAGTGGTCTAAAAGGGCATTGAAATCATTAGAAAAGACATGCTAACTCCCCATCAATTAATATCTTAAGAGTATTTTCAATCATGAAAATCCTAAAAAATAATTTCAAAAAGCTATAAAAA
>JAUNXF010000089.1:0-1508 GCA_030539935.1 Methanobrevibacter sp. | reverse complement strand
CTATAAAAAAGGTTGAAAATACCAAATTTATTTAAACTTTAAAATATAAAGTTAATATATTATATAAAATATGAACTTTTAACTAATTTGAAATGGCATAAAAGTTCAATTACACTTACTAAATTATTAAAATTATTCTAAAGAAAAAAAGGTGTTTTAATGAATATCCTTGAAAAATTAAATGCAATTAAAAATCAGGAAATTACTGCAAAGGAAAATGTGGAAGCTTATATTAAAGTTATAGAAGAAAAGAACGATGACATTAATGCTTTTCTTGAATTAAATAAGGAGCAAGCTATTGCTAAAGCAGAAGAGATTGATGCTAAAATACAAGCTGGAGAGGAAGTCGGAGCTCTTGCCGGTTTGGTGTTTGGTATTAAGGCAAACATAAATGTGGAAGACCTTATCATATCTGCTGCATCCAAAACCTTAGAGGATTACATTGGAAGCTACGACGCAACAGTCGTTAAGAAGATCAAGGCTGAAGATGGAATCATCATAGGAATCAACAACATGGATGAATTTGCAGCAGGAAGTTCAACTGAAACCTCCTACTATGGACCTGTAAACAATCCAGCAGCACCTGGAAGAATCCCTGGAGGCTCAAGCGGAGGAAGTGCTGCAGCTGTTGCGGCAGGAATGTGCGACATTGCAATAGGTTCCGACACTGGAGGATCCATCAGAAACCCATCTTCCCACTGTGGAGTCCTTGGTATGAAGCCAACATATGGAGCAGTTTCAAGACAAGGATTGCTTGACTTGTCAATGAGTTTAGACCAAATAGGCCCTATGGCTCGTGACATAACCGGAATCACCCTTGCACTTGACACAATCATTGGATACGACCCAACTGAATGTACCACCTTAAAATGGGACGCTCCTAACTTCACTGAAATAGCTGAAGCTGCAAAAGATGAGGAAAAGCCATTGGCTGGAATGAAAATAGCCACCTGCAAGCAATTCAAGGAAGTCACCAATGACGAAATCAATGCAATCATTGACGAATCAGTTGCAAAATTAGAGGAATTAGGTGCAGAAGTAGTGGAATTGAGCTTCAACTACATCGACATCTGTCTTCCTACCTACTATCTCATTAACTATGTAGAATTCTTCTCTGCAACCAGAAAATATGACGGAAGAAAATACGGTTCAAGAATCGAAGAGGTATGTGGCGAGGAAGTGCTAAGAAGAATCCAAATGGGTTCCTACATTTCACAAAAGGAATTCAGCGGCAAATATTACCAAAAAGCTCTTCAAGCAAGAACAGTCATTAGAAATGAAATCAATGAAATGCTTGAAGGCGTTGACTTGATTGTAGGTCCAACCGTACCTAAATTGCCACACAAATTAGGTGAAAAGTTAGAGCCTATGGAAATGTATGCATACGATGTGCTTACCGTAATTGCTAACTTGGCAGGTATTCCAGCTGCAAGCGTAAAGGCTGGTGAAGTTGATGGCATTCCTGTAGGATTGCAATTGCAGGCAAAACCTCAAGACGATGCAAAAAT
>JAUNXF010000088.1 GCA_030539935.1 Methanobrevibacter sp. | reverse complement strand
ATTCTATTATATTTTATTATTTTATGCTATTTTATCTTTTATTTCTATAAAATACAATTTAAAAAAAGAGAAAAAACATTAAAATAGATTAAAAATTAAAAAAAGATTATTAGATTAAGTATAAAATGGATAAAAATTAAAAAAGAGATTAATTAAATTGTATAAAATGTATTAAAAATTAAAAAAAAGATAAAAGAAAACTAAATAAATACTTATTTAGTTTCTATCTTATCAACAACTCTTTGTCCTTCTTCAGCCATTTCACTGAATGCAGTGATTTGCTCTTGCATCTTAGGAAGTGCTTGGTTTTTGTAATTGCTTACATCTTCAATTGCAGCCAATGCCTCTTCAAAGGATGCCTTAAGGACTTCTGGAGAGATCATGGTTTCAGCGCTTTGCTTTTGGATTTGGTTTCCTTGTTCCCTAAGCATTCTGGAAGTGGATTCAATCACCTGTTCGGTAGTGGTGTTAAGTGCTTGGATCTTCTTGATTACCACTTGCTGGTTGTATAATGCACTTGCAACCATGATACCGTTTCTAAGTGCAGTTACAGTAACGTTTTTGGCACGGGTGACCCCTCTAATGAGTTCCTTGTTGTTTCTTCTAACGACATTCAATGAGATGATCCCTTGCTGGTTCACCACAATCATCTGTTGCATGTCCATGATTCTTTGTCTAAGTGGGAACAATACCTCTTCACGTACGAAATCAATCTTGTATTGGTCGACTCCATTGATTTCAGCTTGGCGGATTTGCTCTTCAATGGATGCATCCATCTGTTTTCCAAGTTCAATGTCAGTCATGAGCTTTTTGGTCAATTCCCTTAGGTATGACTCTTCAGCAAGAAGGGTAGTGTTGTCATTCTGCAATACCTTACTGCTTGCATCAAGTGAAACGAGAATATTGTTGATTGCCTCATCGGCCTGTTCATATTTGTCAAAGTAATTTCTGATTGGGCTTAAGAGCTTTCCTAAAAATCCTGATTTCTTGAATTCAATTGCTGCAGGATCCAAGTTTCTAATCTCTTTGTCAAGTTCCTCAAGCTTGTTGCCTACATTAACCGCTTCATCTCCACCTTTAGCCAAGTCTTTAAAACGTGCGTTAATCAGGTTGTTCTTGTTTGCAGACCTGTTGATTGCATTAAGACCAAAATCATCTAAAGGCTTTAGGATGGTTTCCCTTGCAGCCACATCATCAAAATCAGACTCAAAGATTGCCTTAGCATTTTCATCTGCCTGTTTCTTGATTTCAGGATTTGCTAATTTTTCCTCTTCTTCCTTAAAACTTTTTTCAACATCATCTTTAATCTCTTGTACATCAAGTGAAAATTCAGCCATAATATCACCCATAAAATTTTACATAAAAACTTATGTGAATATGATTCTACAAATGTTTTACAACTTATGGATTCCATAAAAATCCATTTCTAAGAATTCTTTCAAAATGATAAGAATCCTTTTGTCAACTAATTACACAAAAAATGTATGTGTCATATAATTTTATGACAAATCTTATTTATAAAGTTTTGCATTTTTTGACATGATTTTTATAAAAAATAGGAAAAAATTATGAAAAAATATTAAAATTCATATGAAAGCTAGAAAAAAACAGGGCATAAAAATAGGGTATAAATAAACTTATGGAAATAGATAAAAATAGAAAGGAATATTTTTAGATAAGATTATTCATAATCCTTGACTGATTTAATCAAGTCACTCAAATCATTAAGCAGATTCCTAATCTCTTCATCGCCATCATCATCCCCATTGCTTATGCTGATGATCAATTCATTCTGGAGATCGTTCAGCTTGCCTACAATGGATTGTAGTGTCTTAATCTTATTCTTTAATTCTTGAGCTATCTTATCGCTGTATTCATCAGACAAATCAATCATGCTTTCAGCTGCATCAGTTTCCCTAAAGAAACTGACTCTGCAATTGTCGACCTCTTCCTTAAACCTGTAATATGATATCTGGCCTGATGGGAACTTCTTCTCAAGGAGTTCAAGAACCTTTGCCTCTTTGGTCTCATAGGTCTCCTTAAGCTTCTTGATTTGGTTCTTGTAATATGTATAGTCTGGAGTGGTGGTCGCATACTTGTTTTTTGATGGCCTGGAAGATGAATAATCATTGCTGGCTGCCTTTTTAGCCTTGTTGACTTTAGACAGATCTATACCGTCAACCACCTTGCTTGGCTCATATTTAGAACTTTTATTTGGTTTTACCTCAGCATCATCCAATTTCTTTCCGCAATTTGGGCAGAAATGATCCTCTGGAAACAGCTTGAATCCACAATAAATACAGAAGTTGTCCTTTGCCATATTATCACTTTATCATTTTTTAAAACCAAATTTTCTAAACTTATTATAAATGCCATGATATTTAAGTTTTTAGATTTGTTCCAACCCTATAATTCTATAGATTTTTGGTAGAAATTTATGTGTTTATATAATTAAATCAATGATTAATTTAAATGATTGTTTATGATTATCCCTTTGAATTATCAATAGTTTCTTTATTTAAAATTATACATGATTGATATTAATATTTTGTTAATTTTTAAATATATATCTATGTGTTAAAACTTAGCATTTTTATATGATTTTTATGGCAATGTTAAACTATTTTTATAGCTTTAAAGCTTTCCCAATCATTATAGTTATTAATCAAAAGCAATATAATATGTATGTAAATAATATTAACATAGTTATATTCAAAAGATTATTTAATATTTTACTTAAAATAAGGAGAAATTATCATGACAAGAAAATACGGAGACAGAACTTTGGAAGTCCATGCAGGCCAGGAAGAGGCAGATCCATTCACCGGCGCAAGGGCAGTTCCCATTTATCAGACCAGCTCATATGTATTCAAGGATGCCGAATATGCAGCAAACATATTTGCACTGACCGAACCTGGAAACATCTATACCAGACTGAACAATCCAACAAATGAGGTATTTGAAAAGAGGGTTGCAGCAATCGAAGGTGGAGTTGGAGCCCTTTCCACTTCCAGCGGAATGGCAGCAATCACACTTGCAGTATTGAACATTGCACAATGCGGTGACGAAATCGTTTCAGGAGACAACCTTTACGGCGGAACCTACAGCCTATTCAAGACCACATTGAAGAAGTTTGGAATAACCGTCAACTTTGTGGACTCACAGGACACCCAGGCATTTGAGGATGCAATCACCGACAAGACAAAACTCATCTACTGCGAATCAATCGGAAACCCAAAATTGGATGTTCCTGACTTTGAAGTATTGGCAGACATTGCCCATAGGCACGGAATTCCACTTATTGTAGACAACACTTCCGCTATAGGCATGGTAAAGCCTATTGACCATGGGGCAGACATTGTTGTTCACTCCGCAACAAAGATCATCGGAGGACACGGAACTTCACTTGGAGGAACAATCGTCGATTCAGGAAAGTTCGACTGGACAAACGGCAAGTTCCCAGAGTTTACAGAACCTGATGAAAGCTATCACGGACTTGTCTATGTAGATGCCTTTGGCGAAGCTGCCTACATCACCAAGGCACGTGTGCAGATCATGAGGGATTTGGGAAGCTGCATAAGCCCATTCAATGCGTTTATGCTCCTTCAAGGACTTGAAACAATGTCCCTTAGGGTTAAACAGCATACTGAAAATGCATTGGAAGTTGCCAAGTTCCTAGACCAGCATGAGCTTGTATCATGGGTGAACTATCCTGGACTTGAAGACAATCCAAACCATGAGATTGCAAAGAAGTACCTTAATGGAAAGTATGGCTGTGTGCTTGGTTTCGGCATAAAAGGCGGAATAGAGGAAGGAAAGAAGTTCATTGAAAGCGTTGAGCTATTGTCCCACCTTGCAAACATCTGCGATGCAAAGACCCTTGTGGTCCATCCGGCTTCAACCACCCATTCAACATTGTCTCCAGAGGAACAGATATCAACTGGAGTAACTCCAGACTTCATAAGGATGTCTGTGGGAATTGAGAATGTTGAAGACATCATTGCAGATATCGATCAGGCCTTAAGGAAAGCTGTCGAATAAAAATAGTTATGGGCATAACCCTAAAAAATAGTAAATAGAGGATAAAACCTCTTAAAAAAATAGCAAATAGAGGATAAAACCTCTTAAAAAAATAATTCTTTTTTTTTAAAATTTTAATATAATTGTGGACCAGTATACTCATTTTCTTCAGTATAGACCCTAATCAATGTATCAACTGTATCCTCATACATCAATCTATATCCTATTGCACCGCCAAACTTGCTTTCAAGATTGTTAAGTGCCTTGTTAGCACCATCACTTCCATTATTGATTACATACCACATTCCATGTGGGGTGTATATGAAGAGCTCTCCATAGCCGTCTTCTGCACCATTCTTGAAGCTGTCTGCAGGGTCATAGATTTTTGTTGAATGGATTGCCAATCTGCTTAAGTCCTGTTTTGGCTGAGTTCCACTCTTGAATAGCATGGTAAGCCAATTGTAAACCTGGTCCTTGAACTGAACCTTCTTGATTGGATCAGACATCTTGGATTCTATATTGGCTTTTCTCTTTGCCAATGTATTGGTTATTCCAAGGATTTCCTCCACTTTAGGGACATCTTCCTCCAAGCATCTGTATCCCTCCGGACGGCCTGTAACCTTTATGTTTCCCTCTACAAAGTCCATCCGTTTCCATTTTCTCATGTATGGCTTTACCTTCTCCCAGTCCTCATCAGGTATTTTTTTGTTCAATCCATAGAGGTAGCCGTATTCACATGCATCATAACATTTGGTTTCCAGTTTCAAGTCATTGTCTGCAGCCATTATATCACTTTTATCTTTGTTTATATTATATTAAACAAATTGATTTATTTAAATTTATGGATTGAATATTAATTGAATTAAGGATTTAATCCTATAATTATAGAATAATCATCCCTAAAATGGCTATAGAAACTTTCCAAATTAAAGAATTCGGAAAGCATATTATCATAAATGCATTCATTCTCATAGGACGTATTTTCATCATTAATTATATGTGTCAATAATTTGCATACAGGTTCATCATATTCAGGGTCAAAATGTAATTTTAAATAAAGTTCAGCATTGGGGAAATGTTCCTTAATTAAAATATGAGTTTTTATAATGAAATCCAAAATCCCCTCCTTATCCCTAATAAAATCGCATATTTCTTTTGGATTAACCAAATTTAAACCAACATAATTGTTCTTTTTGTTATTTACATTAAAATTCATTGTATTTTTATTAAAAGGAATTAATTTATTTCTAAATTTATAATTAAACATAAATTCACCTAATATTATTTTTCTATTCTCTTGAGACATTCCAAAAGATTCTTTGATTTTCTTTTTGCAGAATTTACATCTGTATTGAAATCTAAATCATAGTCGGCATTTTTTCTAAACCTTAATAATTCTTCTAAGTATTTTCCTATTTTCTTTTCAGTTTCATTATTTGATTCTTTAAATTTCTTAATTAATCCTTGATGGGATATTCTTCTTCCAATCCTAAAATTATTCTTCCTGTTATATGCCTCCCTAGCTTTCAAATAACAGGCATAATAATACCTTCCTACTGCGGAACGCTGATATTCCTCTTCTTCTGAAAAGTCCTTTAGATGCACACCAACATTCCAAAACTTCTCCCAATTGAATCCCATAAAATTACCACTTAAATTAATTTTCCCTTAATTCAAATAGCAATATTTCCTTAAATTTAATTTTATATTGTTTTAATAAATATTATTAAAAATAAAGGATAAATAGTTTACTATTTTAAAAATAAGAGCCATATATAGTTTTATATAGTAAACTACCTATCATACAATTCTCCAGCATATGCCTTCTTAAAATCTTCATCATCGTCTATTGGAAGGATTAAAAATAGGCTTTCAATCAATTGGACTTTATCTGAAAATTCCTGAAAAGCTTTCCTCAGACTATCATAGCTTTCTGAATTAGAGGAATTTTCCTTGCAGAAAACAAATCCCACCAAGACAATGGAATCTTCACTTTCATTTTCAACATCAAAGAGATAAATCTTAAACTCATCGTAATGCCCTTTGACTATTTCAACTGCATCTTCAAGGAAATCAAAAAAATAGTTCTTCTCCATCAAATCAAATACCTTTTCACATGGATCTATGAAAAAATAGTTGTCCAATATCCTTTGAATCTGAATTCCGTTTCTCTCTAATCCTTCACTTACATTCATTTTAATTCCATCATACATATTCTCACCTTAGTTATCATTGATGAAATCATTTATTTTTACTTATATTTAAATATTATAGTTTTTTAGGTGATTAGGATAACAATATGATTGTTAAATTAAAATTAGAGTGTAAATTATAATTAGATTGAAAAAATAAGATTAGATTGTTAAA
>JAUNXF010000087.1 GCA_030539935.1 Methanobrevibacter sp. | reverse complement strand
TATAAAAAAATCTTATTAAAAAAACATATTCAAAAAAGATTTTATTCTAATTTAAACAATTTATCCTCATAACCCTCAACAAAATATCTGATGTTTTTTCTTCCTTTTGTAATGAAGCTATGCCCTTCCATTTCAAGCATTTCCTTTTGATATTCCACTCCACCAGGATACTTTGGATTCAATTCCCCATCCTTTTTAAGGGTTCTCCAAAAGGCTATCTTATTATCTTTCCTTTCCTCACTTGCTTGAGCCGCTAGAGAAAGGAATATTCCTGCAGTCAAAGGACATGTAAATTCAGCATTATGCTTTTTTGCCAAGAATTCCCTAATTTCAGTAATTGTAATAACTTTTCCTTTAGGAATCTTAGACATAATCTCATTGTACTCCAAAGGAGGAGCAATCAACATGTTCTCCCCACCATAACGCTTAACTGACTTTTCATCTATAACCCTTATAATCTTAGGCATATCCTTCGAATCGTTTAATTTTTCATTAAATGTTTTTCTAGCCATATTTTCACCAATTAGAACTGTTAAATTAAAAAATTGATGTGTAGATTTCTATTAAACTTAATCATTTATAAATATTCCTATTTAATTTCATATTAATAAAACAATTAAAATGAATTAGAAAAAACAGATAAAAAACATGAAAATTTTACTTTTCAATCAAATCATTTAATGCACTTTCAAACTTATCGGTTATGGCTTCCCAATCATTTGACTTGACATATTCCCTTCCTTTTTTGGAAATCTCCTCATATTTTCCTTCATCCAATATCCTTTGTGCGGTTTCCAATACCTCTTCAGCCTTTTGAACATATTCAATTCCATTTCCATATCCAAACTCCTTGGAAATTCCAGGAAGTTCAGTTGCTATAACTACTTTTTCCATAGCCAAGTACTCATAAAGCTTGATTGGAACTATATCCTGCATTATCTCTTCATCGATGTAAGCTGGAAGAAGGCAGAAATCAGCAGATGCCAAAAATTCAGGAATCTTTTCATAGGGTTGCTTTCCTGTAAGAATCAGTTGGTCCTGAAGATCGTATTCCTCTTTGATTTGAACCATCTTGTCATAAGCATCACCATCACCTACAATGAGAATCTTCATGTTTGGATACTTTTCCTTATTTTTTCCAAGTTCAATTGCCAACTCCTTCATGCCTGCAAACTCATAGATCCAACCCATAAAGAATAGAACTGTATCATTTTTATCTATGTGATATGCATCCCTTATGTTAGAATCATCAAGTTGAGGGTCAAAATCATTTAAATCAATTCCGGCATCAATTAAAATGGTACTTTCTGGTTTTGAACCTAAATCCATTGCCAGTTCTTTAAGCTTTTGATTGATAGTAATCACAAGGTCAGAGTTCTCAATTGCTTGCCTATTAACCTTCTTACCAAATGACTGGAATGACTTTTCGGGAATAAGTGCATATAGCACATCAATCAAGTAGTATACAAATGGAATGTTGTGCTTTTTAGCAAGCTTTGAACCAGTATATGCATTAAGCAAACCTAACCCCATTATGATATCTGGCTTAAATTCATCGATTTGCTTTTTAATTTCCTTCTTATGGGTAAAATATAATGAAACATAGTTTAAAGCTGGTTTTTTAATGAAAGATGGGCGGATAACTTGAATATTGGCTTCAGGTTTTACCTTAAATACATTATCATGAACTTCCCTATGGAAAATTAATCCATCAGAATCCTCTTTAGGCCAATCAATAGGATAATCGATAACTTTCACTTCATGACCCCTCAACACCATACGATCCATCAAATGGTGCTGTTGATGGGGATTTCTCTTTAACCAGTCTGATTCTTGAACAACTAATATTTTCACTTTACTCACCAATTTAAGAATATTTGAAAAGGAAATTACAATTTTAATTATCTAAATACTAATTTATAATTTTTTATTTAAATAGATAAAGATTAAAAAAATAATTTAAAATTTTCTATTTTATAAAAAGCCAAGATTATAAAAAAGTTTTTTAAAATAGAATATAAATAAATATTATCAAGGAAAAAGAAAAAATTATTAATGAAAATAATATAAGGGATATTATGAAAATTTGTCTTTATGGAGCTGGAAGCGACAATATAAAATCTAAATATATTAGAGAATCTTATAAATTAGGAGAGGAAATAGCTAAAAGAGGGCACTCTCTTGTATTTGGAGGAGGATCTACAGGAGTGATGGGTGCTGTATCCAAAGGAGTTTTAGACAACAATGGAAAGGTTTTGGGAATTGCACCTGAATGGATGGAAGAGTTTGAAGGAATTTGCAGAGATTGCGATGAATTCATTTATACAGAATCAATGGATGAGAGAAAAAGCCTGTTTCTAAAGCATTCAGATGCATTCATAATAGCTCCTGGAGGAATAGGAACCCTTGATGAATTCTTTGAAATAATCGTTTTAAAGAAATTGAACAGACACAATAAGAAGATTGTGATATTCAACATGTATAACTTTTATGATCCAATGCTTGAAATGATTGATTTTATGATAGATGAAGGAGTAATAAGGGCTAAAAGGGATAAGAACACCTTTAAAATAGCCAGTTCAATTGATAAAGTCTTTGAATTATTAGAAGACAAATAACATTAAAAAAAAAATATTTTTTCTATAAAAAAAGACTAAAAAAATAATAATTAAAATAAAAAATTAGATAAAAATGAAAAGTACATTAAAGAATGATTAGATTTTATTCTAAAAGATGAAATTTTGATTTTTCTTATGTTTATATGAAATTCCAAAAGAATCAACAGCCATTCTTCTTAAAACTTCCAAATCATTTTCATCTATATGGACTACTTTTTCCCATTCCATTTCAAGCTTGTCAATTTCCTCCAATATCTCTTTGCCTTTATCTGTTAAGTAACAGTCATATGGGAGTCCATTTTCAGGATTTTCATCTATTTCGATTAAACCTTTTTTTGCAAGCTTTTCATATCTGTTTAAATACAAATCTAAGTGCAGATTAAATAAATCATCTTTTTCAGCCTCTTCATAACGCTTTACTCTAATCCGTTTATGATGTGGCTTTTCATGCTTTCTTACTTCTTTTAATAGCTTTATTTGACTTCTATGTAAATGAATATCTAAATTTTCACGAACATATGTTATTTTAGAATCTTCAATAATTGAAATTAATGAAGATGCATTCATATTAATTATTGATTTATTATGAGGATGTGGCATTTTATCACCAGTACAATTTTAAAAATAACTTTAAAACAATAGTAATACTTAAGTTATTTTATTTATTACTTTATTGAATCATATTAATAAAAATATCTAAAAAAATGAAAAAATGAAAAGAAATCCCAAAAAATTCAAAATTAAAAAAAATGAAAAAAGAAGAATAAAAATTAAAAATTATTTAATCATATAATTTATTTACAACTTCTAAGGCCTTGTTAAAAGGAATCATTCCTGATGTTAAAAGAACCACCTTTAAAACATCCATCATTTCATCCCTGCTAATGTCAAGCTCCTTTTTAGCTTTAGACACCTGTTTCAAGAATGAAGAACTTTCATTGGCCGTTGCTGATATGGCTATTGCAATCAATTTTTGAGTTCTATAATCTAAAACATTTGCATTCCAGACATTCTTATCCAAGTTTTCAATAGACCCATATAATTCAGGGTCTTCATTTTTTATTCTTCGAATTCCCTTTCCATAAAAAACCTTTTCACCCATAGTTTAACATCCGATAAAAGAAAAGAATTTATTTGAATAAGATCCATTTAAATTATTCAAATACCTTATTTGCAATCTGCAATGCCTTATTGAATGGCTGCATTCCAGAAGTCAACAAGACAACCTTCAATACATCAACAACTTCATCACGAGTGACTCCCAATTCATTTTTGCCACTCATCATTTGCTTTTCAGTTGCACGACTATCTGCATTTGAGGCTGCAATTCCAATAGCTATCAATTTTTGAGTCTTGTAGTCCAATACCTTCCCATTCCATACCGCATCATTTAAGGCAACGATAGCCTGATACAAATCCTCATCCTCTTCCTTTACTCTTCCCATGCCTTTGCCATAGAATACTTCTTCTTTCATACTAATCCTCCAATAAAATTCTAAATAGAAATACTGATTATTAATATTTTCTTTTGAAAAATATATAATGCTTTTGTCACTTCATAGGTATAAAAAAGAAAAAATAGAATTAAGGTTGACAAACCTTACATGGTTCATAACCTTGGCTTATTGCATCAAATCTGCTATTGAATGTAACCTTATTCTTTTCGGAAATCTTTTTTCCCCACCTGCAAGTCGGATAGTGGAACTTATGACTATTTGCACTGGCTATATAAGATCCGGAATCTGAAGAGCTGCTTGATAAACTACTGGAAGATGATGTTCCTCCATTTGAAGAGCTATGAGAACTTATATATTTTGAATATCCGTTTGAATCAGGTGCCCAATCGTATGGATAGAATTCACTTGGAGGCATATACATGACTTCAGCAAGCCCCTCTTTTAAAAGCATTTCATTAAGATTCTTGCCATCTACAATAACAACTGCCAAATATCTGCCGTATCTATCAGTATATTTATCATCATCAATATCCAGACTGACTTCCTTATCCAAACACAGCTTTTGAACAAAACGCTTGGAACAGATATAACCTTCTACCCCTCGCTCAGGAGTATTTACACCTACAAAACGTACCTTGCCTAAGCCATCAACTTCAATGGTGTCCCCATCAACAACATAAGTGCACTTTCCAGTGAATTCCGCATTGCAATCAGTATCATCATATTTATTCAGGATATCATCATTTGATTGGCTTGAATATTTAGAAAAGGGAATATCATGACTAAAGCCAGTTCCAGTATAGGCAGAACTACTGGAAACAATATATACCCCCAATAATAATAAAATAAAAACAATTAACAGATGTTTACCCCTTAAATCCATATAAAACCCCCTTTTTCATAAAATAAATGAAAATAGATTTATTTTTATGAAATTATTAATAATATATTATAATTGGGAATATATAAATATTTTCTTAAAATACGTTTTAAAAATAGAAAGATATCTAAAAATATTTAATAAATATTTTTTATAATATAAATAATAGAACAATACAAGAGACCATAAAATGAAAATGCCCGAAACTATAGACACAATTATGTTTGCACCATGTGGAATGAATTGCAATCTCTGTATAAAACACTTATCTGAAACAAACTCATGCCCAGGATGCTTGATTGACAGTCCGAATAAGACCAAGAATGCACTGAAATGTAAAATCAAAAAATGTCTTGAAACCAAAAGGGTGAAATATTGTGGAAGATGTAGTGAATTTCCTTGTAAACTCATTAAGAAACAAGATAAAAACTATAAAAAAAGATACAATTTTTCCACAATGGATAATGCAAAAAGAATTACATATACTGGAATCAATAAGATAATGATGGAAGACAGCTTGAATTGGCAGTGCAAATCCTGTGGAGGAATCGTAAGTATTCAAGAACACATCTGCAGCGAATGCGGATTAAAAAAAATAATTAAAGAAAATGAATTTTAGATGGAATCGACTATTTGGATATAATTAATAGATTAAATGAATTATTAGATGGAATTAATAGATTAAATGAATCATCATCAGTTAACAATATAAAACACATTGAAAACTATCGAATAATATAAAAAACTTTAAATTAAATAAAAATTAATATTAATAACGTACAGAAATATCTGATATAAATAAGTCATAAAAAACAAAAATAGTGAAAAAATCAATTACCTTGTGATAAAATGCAACCGATTCAATGCCCAAAATGTGGAAAAATAAATGATGGAACTACCGATTTCTGCATTTACTGTGGGACTATCTATGAAGAATATAATGCAGAAGATGATGAATTTAACATATTCTCTATCAGCAGGAATTCCAATAAAAGAGGAGTTGGCTTTGGTTCCATTGGAAGTTCTCAATCCAAAGGAAACGAAAGTTATAGATTAATGATCATCATAGGTTATATATTTGCAATCCTCGGAAGCGTACTTGGTTTCATTTTTGCAATCTATCTCATTACAAGAAATGATTCAAATGCTAAAAAACATGGCATAATACAATTGGCATTTTTAATTATTGAATTTGCCGTAATTGGCATTTTAATATATACTGGACAAATGGACCCAAATATTATCTTAAATCCATTTAACACCACTCAAATGAACAATATGAGCCAAATGTATAATTCCAGTTCAATGAATTTAACTGGATCCAGTAATTTATCCAGCTTATTTGGTTTTTAAATAAGCTATTTCTTTTTTTCATTAACTATCATAACCACAAATATAACTATTTTTAACTATTTAAATTATTCTTAACTATTTTAAACT
>JAUNXF010000024.1 GCA_030539935.1 Methanobrevibacter sp. | reverse complement strand
ATAATAAGAAAAGGTCTGATAAGCCAAATAAGAACAATAATTCCACAGTCGTCAAGCAAATTAAATTTAAGGAGAACATATTCTCTGGGATTCATGAGAAGATGACTAAGGATGAAGTCAATTCAAATACCTTATTGAAGGTACAGTCAATTGCACTGGATTTGGAATTATTCGAAAATGCTTATTTGGCACCTGTTGTCCATAAACAGATAATCAGCGCTTTGAAAATGAACTTCTCTACTCGTTTGTTTGCTGAGTCAACATTGGATATAATATCCTCTGGTGAAGCTATTTCCAAGCTTGACAAGAAGTTCCAGGATGCCCTCTTAAGGATTCAGATTGATTTCTTAAGGTGTGACTGTTATGAAAGGCCGTTTTGTGAATGTCTGCAAAGGGGAATTTCATACTACATTATCAATCAAAGGTTAAATGGATCCGATCCTATTGACATTTCAAATTCATTGCTTAAGGAATATCAAATTCAAACATACCCTGGAGACATATTCTCTTGGCTAGATGCATATGTAAGAAATTTGGATGCCATAAGAAGAATTGCCAAGGCATTTGGAGAAAAAGAGATAGTTGAAAAGTCAGAAAAGTTGATGAAGATTATTGAATCTGGGCATTAATGAAAAAGAGTTCGTGTATTAAAAAAAAAGAATCAATGGATAATATTAAAGGATTTTCCTTAATTATCCATCACTTATAAAGAACCTTAAAAGTCTAGCAAGGAAATCTGGATTGTCATCATAGCTAGATCCAGAATAATAACTTGAACCATAATTGGAATCTGAATTAAAGAGCTTATTGTATATCTTGTCTATTATTCCAGGTTCGCCGTTATTATCATAATTGTAACTATCGTCATAGGAGTTATAATTATCATCATTTGAATTGAATGAGAAGAATCCTCCTCCTTCTGAACTGTCTAGGTATCCATTGTTGTTCAGGTCTTCATTGGTATTCATGCTTGTTACAATCCAATCTGAAAGGCCGCCAGTCATAGAATAAACTGCAGTGCTGCAAGTAAAAGCAATCAAGGCTATAACGATATACACTATGAACTTTGCTTTCTTATCTTCCATGATTTCACCCCAACATTATAATTAATCAGAATAAATAAATCGTTTATTTATTTTTCCATTTTAATTTTTTTTATTATTCTTGAATTTATTTATTAAATAGAACTATCAAAAATAATATTAATCCTTTAAACATATAAATGTATATATTAATAATATAAAACATTTTCTAATATCCATAGGAAATATTCTAAAAATCCAATACATTTTATAGAATGATACCATGAAGACAATAGCCAAACCCTTCCAAACATCAATAGACATTAAGAAATCTCAATTCATTTGCAGACTCTTTCCTGCACAAACTGAAAGTGAAGCAAAGGAAATCATAAATGAGATATCTGAGAAATATAAGGATGCCACACATAACTGCACTGCATATGTAGTCAGTGATGGGGAAGGCTTTGATGATGACGGAGAGCCTGGAGGAACTGCAGGAAGGCCAATGCTGAATGTTTTGAAGAAAAATGATATGGAAAACATTGTAGCCATTGTCACAAGGTATTTTGGTGGAATCAAGCTTGGCGCTGGAGGTTTGATTCGCGCTTACAGCAAATCAGTATTGGAAGCATTGGCAATTGCTGAGATTGTAGATATGGAGCTTTATGAGATATTCAGATTCACCTTTGAATATCAGCACATTAAGGCAATCGACAGTGAGATAAGGTCTAAGAATTTGGCTGTTGTTGATAAGCAGTATGAGGCCAATGTCATTTACTTTGTAGCTTCCAATAATGTTGATATGATCAATAATATTCAGGAAAAATTAGCCGGTGAAGTAAATATAGAACATTTAGGCAGCAGATTTTTAGAAAAAATAGTTTAGTTTTAGTTCTTTTTTTATTATTTTAAATTTTTAGAAAAAATAGTTTAGTTTTGTTCTTTTTTTTATTTTAATTGCTTTTTGAAAAAATAGTGTAGTTCAGTTCTTTTTAATAGTTTTTAGAAAAAATAGCTTATTATTCGTATCGCTTTAATTTATTTAAAGCCTCTTCTTGATAAGGTTTAATCTTTTGATAATGATTAGGATTTTTCAATGCCTTATCAAAGCATTCCAAAGATTCCTTTAAAAATCCTAATCTCCTTAAGACAAGTCCTTTATTGAATAGTGCACAAGTGTAATCCTCATTAATGCTTAAGCATTTATCAAAGGATTCAATGGACTTATCATATTCATTTAAACTAAAATAAGTGATTCCCTGCAGATTGATTGCATCCAAATCATCGTAATTGATTTCAAATATTTTATTTATTAGTGATAATGCCTTATGGGGATTGTTTTCAACAGTTATGCTTCTGTATGTTAATGTTTTTAATTTACTGATCTTTTTCTTTTTTGAATTGGTTTTCTTCTCTTTCTTGGTGGCGGTGTTTGAATTTGTTTCCTTATATAGGAATTCCCTTTGAAGGTTCTTTTTAACCTTTTCAATCATGTCATTTATTGAGTTTTTACATCTTGAATCCTCTTCAATTGCCTTTTCCAATGAGTCAAGTGCATCCCATAGCTTATTTTGATTCTTATAGTTGATGGCTTCCTTAATTAGGGAGTTTGCCTCCTTCGTAAAATCATATAATGAATCCAAATCAGCTGAATCCAGATTCACCCTTTCCAATATTTCATTTTTTAGCATGCTTACAATAGAAGCCAATCTCGGATTATAGTCCAATGCCTTATCAAAGCATATTAAAGCATTCTTATAATCTTCATTGTTTTTGCAAATTATGCCTTTATTCAGATATGCTGAGGAGTTTTCTTCAATGGATAGTGAACAGTCAAAGAGCTTAAGGGCCTCTTCGCTTTGATGCAATTTCATCAATGTGGAGCCCTTGCCATTTAAGGCACTTATGTTATTCGGGTCTTCTTTGAGGATTCCATTAAAAAGTTCCAGTGCATAATGTGTATCGTTTTGCATATATTCCAAGGCTTCTTCAATTCTCGCTTCAATTTCCATTCGATCACTTCCCTAAAAATTTTAAAACCAATCTTTAATCTATAAGTCATAGAATATTAATGGAATAAAGGAAAAACTTTATGGGATTTATATGTATTTTTCGAGATAATTTAGACTAAAGGTCTTATAAACTTAGAATAATCATTGGTTTTATATAATGTCTTAAAAATTCATTGAACATTTTGTAAGAATTAAGATTTTCTTTAAGAAATTTTTAGATTTTATATACTATTATAAATATATCTAATATTAGATACCTAAATGAAATGAATGGACTTTCTTAAAAAAATCAGATATTTGATGAATGAAGTCTAGATTAAATTAGTTATAAATACTGTTAGGATTGTGGAGAGTTTAATATGAATATCGATTATCTAAAGGAATTTGAAGAGATGAATCAAACTACAAAAAGCGTATTTGATTCCGGATATTTTGGGGTTTTAATTATTTTAAAGGATGGAACAAATCTGCTCCACTGGGGTGATGTGGAAGATCCTGATGATATTCTATATCTAAGCGTAGACTTCACCTGGACGGGGAACTATACTGAATTCAAGGATTTCAAGAATGCAAAGGCGGTTATCATACAGAATTACACTTGCCAGACTCAAGACTTGGGCAGCTTGTTTTCCAAAGATATAGATCTAATTCCTAAATTATCTCATTTGGACTCATTGGTCGCTTTTTATGCAATAAACTGGGACACATCTAAGTTGCATTTTTTGCAAAACACATTTGCCAATTGCTCTTCATTGGAATATCTATATCTTGAGGATTGGGACACTTCCCATGTTGATAACTTTTGGGGAATGTTTGCTGCCTGCAGCAGTTTGAAGGCAATAGATGGAATAGAGAATTGGGACTTAAGCTCTGCAGAGAATATGGAATCCATGTTCGAGTCCTGCATGTCCCTGGAAGACATTTCCTTCCTGTCAAATTGGGATATGTCCAATGTGGAAAACATCTTTGAAATGTTTAGGGACTGCTATAGCCTAAGGGATGCAAGTTGCTTGAATTGGAAGTTCAAGAAGCTCAAGAAGGGAGACAATCTATTTGCCAACTGCAGAAAGCTTGAAAAGTTTCCAAGCTGGTATGATGATGAGTTAATCAATCAATTCGGCATCAGAAACGAGCTAAAGCTTATTGACGACGATTTATTTTTCTATAAGATTGCAAGGGGATTCGACCCACAGGATATTTTCATAGCTGTAGGATATATCAAGGATGAAAAATACCTGATAGAATTGCTTAAAGATTCATCCACCCATTTTTATGCAAGAAGGGCTGCTCTTCTAAATCCTAACTTAAAGGACGCAGAGATTTTAGATGAATTTGCAGATAGCGACGATAATGTGGAAAGGGCCTATGCAATTGAAAATCCTAATTTCAAGAATATTGGAATCATAAGGAGGCTTGCATATAATGATAAAAGTTATGTGGTCCGCTTCAAGGCGGAGAATAAGTTGAAAGAACTAAAAGACGAGGGACTTGAAATAATAGAGGATTATCCTAGAGAGTTCAAGCAGGCCTTTGAAGACAGTGACAGAGAAAGAGCATCTCTGGTTTTATCCCAGTGGGAAGGATACGATTCCTCAGATGCCAATTTTATCCTTGCCAAGGTCATTACAGACTCTTCAGATGGAGAAATCAAATTCACTGAAACCTTTGAATCCTATATTGAATCAATGGATGAAGAGCCAAAGGATTTGGAATTATTTGATTGGTTCAATTCCACAGCTATAGAATCCATGGAAAAAAGGGCGGATGAGGATATGGGATTCTCCCAGATGTTTAACAATATGTACAAATCAAACAAGAGCTCAAACAATTATGCAAGGAAGTTTTTAGACATTTTCCAAGACATTGTTGAAAATGACCGCATCGAAAAGTTGAATCTGCTTAAGAGTTTAGTCGCTTCTTGGGAGACTAATTGTCCTGATGATGCCAATATGCACTGTGCTTATCTTATTTTAAATATAAAAAACATTTCTGAAGATGAGTTGAATGATAGAATAGAAAAGGCTAAAGATTGCATTCCTGAAGATAAAAATTCTTATCCTAAGCTTTTAGCCCTTATGTATGCAGTATTGGAGGCAAATAAATAGATTATGCCTCTTTAAAGAGGATATTTTAGAAATGCTATAAGAATAAACAATGGTTTTTACTAGTGTGGTGATAGAATGTTACATGATCGTGGAACCGGATGGGCTGATTGGGAATTTGATAATTTTAGAGACAGGATATCATATATTGACGATTTTCCATTCAATGTATTGGAAGCTCTTATAAGCTATTTTGAAACAGGGGAGGAGCAGTATGTCGAATTCAATGCAGAAGGATGGTTCTATACTTTCAAATTCTCATCCGATGTTAGAGTTGGAAAGAGAGTGATATATGAAAGCACAATTGATTTTGCAAATGACTTCATCTGTGAAATCGAGGAAAGCTTGGAGTCCTGGGCTCATTTCCCTTCAGGAAGAACAAGTTATGATGATTATAATGAATTGGTTGACTTAATCGTAAAGGTCAGAACAGAATTATTGGATGCTGATTTGGTGTATAAATGGATTGATATAATTTCAAAATCCGAACATTAAAAGTAAGTTGTGTTAATATGAATTTAAAGGAATTTAAAGAATTATTGAATGGCGAAGCAAAGGAGGTCTCCCTTGAGGAGGATGTCATTTTAGAAAGTGATGAAATCGGAAGGGGTATTGAAATCATGAGAGATGGCTTGCTTATTGATGGAAATAATCATATTATCGATGGAAAAAACAAGCTTCCAATATTTTATATAGAAGCCTCCGATGTCACTTTGAAAAACATAATATTTAAAAACGGATTCTCCCAGGACTATAGTGGCGCCATAACAAACTATTCAAATGGTTTAAGGATAGAACACTGCCAATTCATGGATAACTCTACAGAAAATGCAAGCGACTTATATGGAGGAGCCATCTACAATGGAGAAAACTCCAATTTGACTGTAGAAAGATCCATATTTAAGGAAAATGATTCCGACTTTGGCGGAGCCATTTTTATTGATTCAAATTCAAGAGTAAAGATAAATAACTCAGTATTTGAGCTTAATATCTCTGAATTCGATGGAGGAGCCATTTACAATAAGGGAGAATTGATTATAGACAAATCCATATTCAATCAGAACATGGCCTTTAAGGGAGGAGCCATATTTAATGAAAAGAGTCTGACTATAAAAGATTCTCGCTTTAAAAACAACAGTGCAAGTGATGGAAATGACATACAGACAGAAAATGAGGATATTTCCATATCAAACTCTCTTTGTGAGTTTATAAACAATGATAATTATTGATTTTGATTTTGATTTTGTGGGTTTATTAAGGATGATTGATTTGATTAATCCAATAATTGCTCTAATTCTAGATTAATTCATTTTAATCAGTTTCTTCAATAAAGCAATTCCTTTATACTATTTATATAAAGAACAAATCAAATTATTAAATAAGCCATGTGAGGTGATATTATGTTTGAATTAAGTGGAAAGTACAATACTGCAAAGGTGTTTGCAGACAATATCGACAATGACAGCATATCCCAAATAATTCAATTTCTCAATCAGCCTATAGCTAAGGATCAGACAATCAGATTAATGCCGGATGTCCATGCAGGAAGCAATTGCGTAATAGGCACCACCATGACAATAACAGATAAGGCGGTTCCAAACCTTGTAGGTTCCGATATAGGATGCGGAATGGAAACAGTTTATCTGGACACAGATGATATGGACTTCAATCGCTTGGATGAGATAATCCGCAAGCATGTTCCCCATGGATATGACATTAGGGAAAATCCTCATCCATTCACTAGGAAATTAAGACTGACTGATATGAAATGTTACTTTAATCTGGAAGCTGGAAGTCAAGGCAATTTTGCACTTGGAACACTTGGCGGAGGAAATCACTTCATTGAAGTGGGAAAGGATAAGGAAGAAAACTTCGTCCTTGTTGTTCATACAGGAAGCAGAAGAATCGGTGCGGATGTCTGTGAATATTACCAGAATCAGGCATTGAAAAGCTTTAAAAGATTGCATAAGACTGCATCAAACAAGGACCTCATATATTGTGAAGGCAGATTGTTTGAAGACTATATTCATGACATGAAGATTATGCAGGAATTTGCCAGCTGGAACAGAAAGGCAATCATTGAAACCATTCTCTCCCATTATGGAATGGATTATACAGACAGCTTTACAACCATTCACAATTACATAGATACAGATCATGATAAGATGATTTTGAGAAAAGGTGCAGTTTCTGCATACAAAGGTGAAAAGCTTCTGATTCCTATCAATATGAGAGAAGGTTCCTTAATCTGCAAGGGAAAAGGAAACAGGGATTGGAATTGCTCTGCTCCCCATGGTGCCGGCAGATTGATGAGCCGAAGGGAAGCTAAGGATAAGATTTCATTGGCAGAATATGAGGCATCCATGAAGGGAATCTTTACAAATTCTGTAGGCCAAGGAACCATTGATGAGTCTCCAATGGCTTATAAGCCAATTGAAGCTATTGTAAACAATATTCAGGATACTGTTGAAATCATTGATGTGATTAAGCCTGTCTATAACTTTAAGGCTTAGGCTTATATTAATCATGTCTATAACTTTAAGGCTTAAACTATGTTTAAGCCATATTAAGTAAAATTATCTTTATTTGATGGAGGATAAAATGACTCAATTAGAATTGAATCTTATGGATTTAAGTTTAAATGAACTTTTAAGAACCGTAAACAAGACTGAGGATATTCTTAAAGATCAGCATAATGAGATAAGGGAATTCAGAGACATTATCTTGACTGCAAAGAATTGGCGTTTTGATAATGGAAATGATGCAACCATCTTTTTGGCAGGTTCCGGCAGGTCAGGATTTGTGGCAAAGTTCTTTGCCATGAGATTGATGCATTTGGGATTTCATGTTTACGTATTTGGAGAGACTTTGGTTCCTCCTGTAAATGATGGGGACATCATCCTCTTCATCTCCAAGTCAGGTGGGGAAAATGCAGTTACCGACTCCATCGAATCCACCAAGCTTGAAAACATTAAAAAGTCCAAGAGTTCCCCTTCAAAAAAGAACATGATTTTTGAAAATGTAATGATTCTGTCAGTTTGCGGCAGTTTTGACTGTTATTTGGCTGAACATTCAGATGCTAAGATTGTCATTGAAGCTGAAAGGGACAGACCTGTAAATGAAGAGGAATGTGAAAGATTTGATGAATTGAACTTCAATCATGATGAGCTTGTCCTTATGGGAACTGGCTTTGAAGACTCCGCTTTGCTGATTCTTGATGCATTGGTTGTGGAGATGATGAACAATCTAGGCCTTTGTGAAGATGATCTGGAAAGAAATCATGAGAATATAAATAGGCCTAAGGAAGATGAATAGCAATCATGACTTATCAGTAAATTCCAAGTTATTTATCT
The DNA here is from genome assembly GCA_030539935.1 of Methanobrevibacter sp. GTDB lineage: Archaea > Methanobacteriota > Methanobacteria > Methanobacteriales > Methanobacteriaceae > Methanobrevibacter. The sequence continues at coordinate 11,204 of JAUNXF010000024.1, read as the reverse complement.
AAAATATTAATTAGAAGGTGTTAATTTGTGCCCTAGAAGACCTAAATTCACATTGTCATATGCATGCATCTTTAAGGATTTCATTGAAGATAATTTTGAATCCAAATTGAAGGAATTTGAAAATCAGAGTCTCTCCAGACTTTTAGGACTTCCTTATGAAGACCCTTCCTTCTGGCATGACATGTCTTTTGTCAGCTTTTACTACGGCGATTATGAATCATCTTTCCTGATGAGCGAAAAGGCATTGGTTTACGGATGTGATAATGGAGAATTAAGATTATTGAGACTTGCCAGCTTTAATGAATTGGGCAAGAACAAATCCTCTTATTATAGGGACCTTATAGGGAACTATCACATTCAAGAACAGGGGTCAAGGCTGTTTAAGATATATTTGGAGGATAGCCGTTACTTGGATATTGCAATGTTTCAGAATCATCATCGGCTGGCAAGGGATTTTTTGGAATTTGCCTCCCAGCTATATTATGATGTCATGTATTTGGGCTCAGACCCTTATATTGCTATGGAAAACCTATTCAAGTTCTTTTATATAAATGAATTATATGCTGAAGCATTGGTTATCATTAAGGAAATATTGAAGCATAAGGTAACTGCTCGAAATCTTCACAGGAAATTGGATATGCTGCTTTTAGCAATGTTCTATGAAGAGGCATATGACACCTATAGGTATCTTATAGAAATCTTTCCGGATTATTTTGATAATATTTCCCTTTCTAAAAGGGATTATATAGAACGATTCACAAAAGAGGGCCTGATAAGGGGATAGGTGTGAATCATTTTATTATTAGACAATATCTTTTATTAATTTGGAGATTCATACAAAATATTTTAAATAATAATTACAAAATAATATTTATTGGAGAAAAGATTTTTAAAAAGATGAAGTTTTTCAATAAGCATTAAAATATTTTAATTTATTAGTCATTATTTTCTAAAAAAGGAGTAATTGTCATGAGCGAAGATGAAAATATCTACACAGAGATTATAGACTTTGAGGATTCTAATTTGATTTCAGTTAAATTGGCTGCAATCAACAATAAGGTCCGCTTTTCCATACTTGAAATATTGAGGGATTTTCAAAAGCTTAATATGAATCCTGACAGCACATTCAAGAAAGAGCCTTATTACTCTAGGGAAATCAATGATATCCTATTGAATAAGTATGACATTAGCATTACTCCTCAAATGTTGGGTCAACACATAAAGCAGCTTTTGGGAGCAGGTTTGATCGAGGAAGTTCCCCTTAAAAAGGAGGTGCCTAATAAGATAGGCGCAAGGAACGTTTTGGGATATGTTCTTAAGGCTGATGCGTTTGAAGACCTGTTTTTAGAGATCAATTTCCTATCAGATGAATTATTCAGTTTCTTTGATTTATATAAGGTCAATCAGAAGTTCATTGATGAGGATTATTGCACATTGACCATTTTCAATGGAGCGGATAAGGGCAAAACATTTAAGGTTCACAAGGATGAAACCGTTTTGATTGGAAGAAAGGCAGATTTCTCCCCAAGTGACCTTGCTTCATTTACAATTCTATTGGATAACAGCTATACAGCTGTCAGCAATGTCGGAAAGCCTCATCTGAAGTTGTTCTATAAGGATGACAGCTGGTGCATTCTTGATGAGGGAAGTACAAATGGAACATTCATTGGAAACAATGAAATCATGACCGGCAAAGTCACTCCACTTAGGAAGAATTCATTTTTAAAATTGTCTCGAGGTGAGGGAGGAGCAGTTATTTACTGTTCTTTCTAATTGTTTTTCTTATTCTAATAATTTTTTCATTTTTTTTCTAATTGTTTTTCTTATTCCAATAATTTCCTTTTCATTTGTTTATATTTTCAGTAAACTTAATAAACTATTTTTAATAAACTTTTATTTGAAACAAACTTATTTTCTAATTCTGTATGATGGTGGTTCTATTGAATTTCAAAAAAGTTAAGGAAATGGTTGAGGAATTTTTCAATGGCCAATATGAGGTTTTGAAGTTTTTAGGTGAGGGATCATTTGCTCAGGTGTACCTTGTTAAGCAAACTTTCTTAAATGATAAAAGAGCCATGAAAATAATCAAAGAACCATTAACAACCACCAAAAATCTTGACCCTATCTTTCATGAAGTGAGAATAGCAACTAAACTTCGCCATGAAAATATAATAGACATATATGATGCTGGTCTTATTCATGATTTTGCTTATTTTGTATTGGAGTATGTTCCTGGAGGAGACTTGGAGGATTATAGGAATTCATACATGAAAATGAATATGCCAATTCCCATCCCAATCTGTTTAGACATAATGAAACAGATATTGTTGGGGTTAATGACACTTCACTCATCTGATCCGATCATAATCCATAGGGACCTGAAGACAAAAAATATCCTTATGAATTATGATGATGAGGGGGTCATTGCTAAGATTTCGGATTTTGGCTTTGCAAGGGAATTGAGTTCAAGTGCAGATGATTTTGAGGTAGGTGGAACAAAGCCATACATGGCACCGGAATGCTTCAAGAGTATTTTTTCCACTCAAAGTGATGTCTATGCAGTTGGTGTGATATTCTATCTGCTTTTGACAGGTGCATTTCCATATAAGATGGATGAATATGGCATTGAGGATATAGTTGAAGGAAAGCCGTGGAATAGGATTCTAAAGAAGCCAAGTTATTTTGATGAAAACATTCCAAAGTTCATCGATCGGATTGTGATGAAATCATTGAACATCAATCCAGAGAAGAGGTATGATGATGCAAAGGACTTTTTGGATGATTTGGATAAGGCGATTGATCAGTTTAAGGAATATGCATATTATCAGGATTATCTCAATGAAAAGGAAGAATTGAATGATGATAATGATGATCAAGAGGGATATGGCGATTATTTAGTGAATGAGAATATCATAGAGGCCTTCAGATTGGCTAAGATTGAAGAGAGGTTAGATGAGGCCAGCTCCATTCTTGAAAAGGAAGTGCTGAAAGATTATGATGTCAGAAGGACCTATGCAAAAACCCTTAGATTGTGGAAAGGCGATTTTCCAGATGCCAAATTAATCTCAGAAGCATTCAGTGTTACACTTAAGGGAGAGAATTATGGTTTGGCTGTTGATTTATTGAAAGAGGCTTTTGCTTATAATCCAATATTAAAAGAAGATTATGGTCATTTCATTGATTTATGGGGCATTCTTATAGATTTGGAAAAAAACAAGAATTTGAATAAAGCAGTTGATGCTCTGGATGATTTGATGAATGGTGATGGGGATAATATGGGCATCAATAAGAATAATAAGATAAATGAGATCTATAAGGGTTCAATCGATACATTAAAAACTTATGATAAGGAGAAAATCATGGAGAGAGCACTTGCTTTGGCAGATGATGGTGAATTGATTGAAGCTTCTAAGCTTTTGGAGTTTTTAGTGGTTTATGATGAGGACATTAAAGATAAATATGCCTATAAGCTATCTTTATGGAAACAGGATTTGAGCATGTAGTATTGGTGATGATTTAATTTTTTATTAATTTTTAATTGATTTTAACTTTTGGCTGAAAGTGGTTTTTATGAATGAAATTAGAAGAAGTACAGTTGATTTTGCAATTGACCTTGGAACAAGCGACTCTGTAATAGCTTATTTTAACGGTAAAGGGTCACAAATAATTAAAAATCACTTGACAGGTGAAGACCACACCCCATCAGCAGTATTTATAGATGATTCAGGTGAAATCCATATTGGAAAAACTGCAAAGGATGCAGTCATTAAAAATCCTGCCAATGCGGTAAGTGAGTTCAAGCTGAATATGGGATTTCCGATTCCATTTCATTTTGAGGATGCAAATAAAAGGATGTTTCCAGAGCAGTTGTCTGCTGAGCTTTTGAAGGATTTAAAGAAATCCATCTTTAGGCAAACAGGGCAGAATGTTGAAGAGATTGTCATAACTGTTCCAGCCAATTCAAATCCATTAAAGACAAGGGCAACCAAGGAAGCTGCAGAGCTTGCTGGCTTCAAGTCAGTCTATCTTATTTTGGAGCCTGTTGCAGCAGCCATTGCCTATGGACTTAGGGCAAGAAAAGATGACAATGGCATTTGGATGGTTTATGATTTAGGTGGAGGCACCTTTGACGTTTCATTGGTTAAGGCCAATGGGCAGGAGATAGAAAAGCTTGCAACCAGCGGTGAGGACAATTTAGGGGGAAAGTTCTTTGACTGGAAGATAGTTGACGACCATTTCACTCCAAAGGTCATTGAAGATTTGAATTTAAGTGATTTCAGAAGGGACAATCCCAAGTATCTTAAGGCATTTTCCATACTAAAAAATGAAGCGGAAAAGGCTAAAATCGCCTTATCCGACTTAGATGAATATGAAGTGACTATTGAAAGCCTATTTGATTCCTATGACTTTAAATGTGCTTTAACCAAAGAAGATCTGATTGATGTAATGAAGCCCTTTATGAAAACAACATTCAATCATTGCCATGAAATATTGGAAGAATGTGATTTGGCAGTTGATGATTTGGAAAGGATTATTCTAGTTGGAGGATCTACCTTAAGCCCTCTTTTAAGGGATAGTCTAAGGAATGAATTCAACAGGCCATTGGAATATGGCATTAATCCCTTGACCGTTGTTGCAGAGGGAGCTTCCATTTATGCAGGAACAATAGAAAGGAAATTTCCTGAACCTCAAAAACATAAGTTTGCCCTCATTTTGGATTATGAGAAAATTGGATTTAAGGATAATATGGACATAAAGGGAAAGGCATTCAGTTTGGATGGCAATTTTTCCTTTTTGGATTATCATATTGAGGCAATCCGCACCATTGATAATGAACTTGTCAAGAGGCAGGATTTGGATATGGACGGCAATTTCAAGCTTAATCTGGATCTTGCTGATGATTACAATGAGTTCCTAATCAATATTTATGATGAAAATGAGAAACTTGTGGAAATTGATGAAAATTCTCCAAATTCAATAGCTTATACCAAGGCAATCAATCCGGGATGCAATATACTTCCATCTTCAATATGCCTGTATTTGGATGAGGATTCATCATTGGAATTAAGGAATGTCAATGAATGGATTGATTTGGATTCAGATGTTGATTATGTTAATGACTATTCAAAAAGATTCAATTCATCTCATGTGATTCTCTCTAAAGGAGATAAGATTCCAATCAGTAAAAAGGAAGTTTTTTATACAACTGAATCAATTAAGAAAGGGGATGATGATGCCATAAGATTCTCATTCTATTGCGGAGAGCTTATAATGGCAAATTACAATACCCTTTTAGGTGAAATGGTCATTGACGGCAATGATGTCATGGATGATTTGCCGAAGGGGTCTGAGATAGAATTGAACTTGAGTGTAGACGAGTCCAATCTAATTAACTTTGAAGCATTCATTCCTTATTTAAGGCAAAGCTTTAGCAATTCATTCATCTTCAATAATTACAATAATTACAACAGTTATTTGGATAATTATGATAATCTAAAGGATAAATATGAGGAAACCATTTTAAGATACAATAGAATAAGGGATTTTGCATTGGACGAAGATAAAATAGGGATTCATAAGGGCAATAATATTTTAGACAGGATTTTTGAAAACATTGATGAGATCGAGAAAAAGGAGACAATCAGTTACCTGAATGTTTTAATGGATATGGCCAAGTATGATAAGATAGCCATTTATCCTTCTTTAGAGTATTTGAACTATTTGAATGATGTCTTGGATGAATGCAGATTCTTTTTGAGCATTGCCCATTTGGATATTTCCAAATAAATTCATTCATTCACTTTTTTTAGCTTCTTTTTATGATTTTTTTTGACTTTTTCTTTTTTTATGATTATTTTTTTTAATTTTTCATGATATTTTTTAACTAAAACTTTCTCTTTATCTCACTTAAATACTTAAAAGTGATTAAATCATTCATTTTTATTTAGATTCATTGAATATTATATAATTTTTAAAAACAAATATAAACATTTAATAATTATATAATAAAAAAATATATACATCAATATCTTGAATTTTTGATTAAACGACATTTTTCATTTGAAATAAGAGGTTTCTTATTCAAAATCAATATTTTTTTAATCTTTATAGGTGAAATCATGGAATGGAAATATGCGACAATATTTATCAGCAGTAGTTTTATAGACATGCATGCGGAAAGGGATTACCTCATTAAAAAGGTTTTTCCAGAGCTTGAAGAATGGTGTGAAAAACATAAGATACACCTTTCAAACATTGACTTAAGGTGGGGAGTTCCTGAGGATGTCTCAAACAATAACAGCACAATTGAGAAATGTCTTTTGAACATTGATAAGAGCCGCCCATTCTTCTTGTGTTTCCTTGCTCAAAGAAGAGGTTGGATTCCTGATTTTAACAAAGACATCAGTGAAGATACATTTAAGCGTTATGAGCAGATTAAAGAGTATAATGGTCTTTCTGCTACTGAAATGGAAATTGAACATGCATTGCTTTCACCTTTAAAGGATTTCCTGGATGGAAATGATACTACATTAATTGAACACTCCCTATTCTTCGTAAGAGACAAATCATCCTTAAATGACATAACAGATGCTCAAAAAAGGGTTTATACCAACTATGAATTGGTGGATTCGGAAAAGGGAGAATTCATTCCTGGAGAATATGAGGATGGAAAGTGTATAAGGGAAGCTAAAATCATAGATGATTTGTCTGAAGAGACAATAAAGAGCATTCAGGAAGCAGATAATGCATCTCAAAAGATTATTGATAGAATCATTGACTTGAAAAGTAAAGAGGATGATAAGAATCTACACATTGAAATAAGCAAGTATACTGGGGATTGGAATAAAAACCTAAAAATCCCTGAAATTGAAGCTATTGAACGTTTTAGTGATGAGGAATGGCAGGGAAGATTAACAAACTTTAGGGCCATTGATGAAAACTATGTAGATATAAGCCTTCTTGAAGTCAGTGAAAACATTAATCCTGAAACAGATGTGCCCCTTAAGGATGTAATCATTAAGCAATTGAAGGCACATTTAATGGATGAGTTTCCTGAAAACTTTGAAGAGGAGGAACCTAAATCCCAAGAGGAAATGATACTTCAGGATGAGCTTTACCAACAGGATAACTTTGCCCATCTTAACAGTCAGGGATATATTGAAAGAAAAGAGGACATTTACAAATTAAATGAATATATTGCTGATGCTGATGAAAATAGGATCTGTCTGGTTAGCTCCAAGGCAGGTTATGGTAAAACAATGCTTCTTGCAAACTTTGCCACCATGCTTGAGATGGAATTCACCAATAAGTTTGAAAAAGAGAAGGAAAATAGAAAAACCATTTACAAACGTTTCTGTGGAGCCTCCAATTTAAGTTCAAAGGCATTTTCATTATGGGATACAATTATCAGGGAATCCAAAATCAATGAAGAGGATGATTTTGAGACACCAACCAATATGGATGAGCTGAAAAGGGCCATTCCGGATATTTTGAATAGGATTTCCAAGAAAGGAGATTCTGTAATCATCATTGATGCAGTCAATCAGATGCCAGATGGCCTTGAAATGCTAAAATGGTTGCCTGCACCTGAATCATCCAACCTAAAGATAATCATCTCATGTAAGGAGGATGAGGAAGATGAGGCTTATGCCAAAAAGCTTAGAACCATAAAGGAAAGAAATGCGATTTGCCCTTACTCTGGAGAGGATAAAAATTACAGTTTCAAATTGAAGGCTTTGGAAACAGATGATGAAAAGACCCAAATCATCAAATCATATCTTAAAAATTACTTGAAGGAATTGTCTGAAAATGATATTGAAACCATTTGCAGTTTTGAAGCATCCAAAAACCCTCTCTTCTTAAAGGTCTTGCTTTCAGAGCTTAGGGTATTCGCTTCATTTGAAAGGCTAAATGATGAGATTCAGCAATTCATTAAGGACGAGTTTGAGGAAAATGCCGATTCCGAAAGTGAGGGATCTCCTAAAACTGCATTCAATCATGTTTTGGAAAGGTTGGAAAAGGATGAGGACCTTGTTGAAGGAGAGCCATTGGTTCCTCTTATATTCTCACTCTTGGCAAATGCAAGGGTGGGATTGTCCAGAGACGAGTTGTCTGCAATTATTAAAAATAAAATGCCTGATTTGGATGAAGAGTATATCAGAGATACTGTCAACCTTAATTTAAGACAAGTGAAACCATTTATGGCGAGAAAAGAGGGAAGAGATGACTTTTTCTATGAAAGTTTCAAATTGGCTGCCCAGGAAAGGTACTCCCAAAAGAACATTCCTAAGAATGAGAGATTAAATGAATTCTTCAGTGAAAACGGAGAATTGATCAATTTGAATGCTTTGCTTGCAGATTACTTCTTAAATGAAGCATTAGGCGAATCTTCAGATTATGACTTCAAGGGTGAAAATCCAAGGGCATATAATGAGCTTCCATACCATATAAATGAGTCAAGAGACTTTGACAGGCTCAAAAAGACATTGTCCTCCTATTCATTTATAAAGAATAAGATTAATTTAAGTGATATAAACAATCTGATTGTTGATTATCAATTCAAGGACTTTGAAGACGGTACAAAGCATCAGTTTTTAGAAGGTGAAGATGACCATCCTATTGTTCTCATTGGAAGGGCATTGGAATTGTCAGCTCCTATCCTATCTGAGGATAAGGGTCAGCTTCCTACTCAATTATATGGAAGGATGATTGACTTAAGGGAGGATGAGGTCATAAGGCCACTTATTGAAGAAATTGTTGATGACTCTTCAGATATGCTTTTAAAGCCAAAAACCAGTTCCCTTTACTCTCCAAAGAGTTCAATCATAAAAAGACCGAAAGTGAATGGGACAAAATCCGCTTCCACTATTGAAATAACTGATGATAAATTGCTTATCTCAGCAAATGATGATGGAACATTGAACCTATTTGATTTGGAAAATAATGATTTGGATATCCTTGAGGAATCAAATCCGGATTCTAGAATCATCAAGATCATTCCAATTGATGAAGGAAGGAACATGCTGATTGCATCCAGCAATGGCTTAATCAATAAGTGGGACATAAACAACAGGTCCATCTTTAAGGATGATGACAATAAGTATCCAAAGATTGATGCAGAGATTACAGACATTTACCTTTCAAGGACCTACAATAAAATCTATGCATCCTCCCATAATGGAATTTTCACAATAGACCTTGAAACAAAGGAGCTTAGGGAAGAGGATATTGAACATAAGAACTATAACCAAATACTTGTTCCAAGAAGGAATGAGGCAATCCTCGTCTGTGACGAGAAGGAGGTTGACGGCTGGGATGTCTATGAAATGAGAAAGGCATACAACAGACAGCATCAGCAAAATCCGGATAATGATGAGGATGCAGGTACCAAAATGGATTCATCTGAGGCAATCAGATTCATGGGACTTAATAAGAGGTTCCTGACCCTGATTTCTGAAAACGGTCAAATGAAGTTCTGGAACACACTTAAAAACTCCGGTGGAGGAGAAAGCATTGATGAGGCACAGGTATGCAGTCCACACGACAAGTTCGCCCAAGCCATAACCCTGGAGGATGAGGACCAAATAATAACCATATCCGATATGGGCGTATTGAGGGTCTGGGACATTCCAAGGCCAAGGCAGCCTAAGTTTGAAATAGCTAAGATAGAGGGAACAGACATTCCAATGGACATTCAAACAGGTATCAAGTCTCCTACAGCAATCGATTATTTCACAGATGGTGATGACAGGTGGGTCATTGTAGGAAATGAGAACAACGACATAAGCATTATCGACTTGAACAAGAAAGTGGAGGCAAATGAGGAAACCAAGCATAGCGAATCTGTCTTGTCAATCAAGATTGAAGGAAATCATATGATTACCGCTTCCGATAATGGTGAAATCTTCACTTGGGACTTGGACAGTGAAGAGTGCATCAACAAGTTTGCAAATGACTTTAGGGTAAATTCCATTTCATATAACAGTGACAAGTCCCAATTGGCAATGGCTGGTGTAAAGACTGAAAAGGATGGCAGAAAAACATATAAGATTGCCACTAAGGACACCAGCGACATGTGGATTCCTATTAAACTAAAAGAAGATAATGTTGCTGAAGGAGAAGATGGAGACAAGAATAAATCCAAAAAGATTCCTGACTTGAATGCCGTTGATGAAGTCAATGAGAATCAGGTCATTGACATAGCCCAAACAAGTTCAGGAATTGTATTCCTTGAAGAGAAGAAATTGTCTATCAATGGCAATCTGACTGATTTGGATAAGCCTGCCACAACTTTGGCCACTAAGTTCGATTCAAATGATGCCTTTGTTGGATTTGAAGATGGAAGCATTGTAGAATATCCTGATGGAACTGATTTTAATGCGGGAATCAATTGTCCAGTTAAGAAAATCAGGGTCAGTGTTGATAAGATGGTTGCAGGATATGGGGACGGATCCATTTCCATATTTGACTTGAGCGGAACAAAACTGGCTGGATTTAAGGCTCATGAAAAGGCAATTACAAATATTTATCTTGATGATTACAGACTAATAAGTCTTTCTGAGGACAATACAATCAAGTTCTGGAATAATGATGAATGTGTCTACACCTACTTCCTGGACATATTCGCAACTTCCATTAACATTAAGGATGGAAAATTGATTCTTGGAGACACTTTAGGAAATCTAAGGTTCTTTGAATTTAATGATTTTTATAAGGATGTGTAAAAATGGTTTTTGGTTTTTTAAAAAGAAATAAAAATAAGGACGTTGTAATAAAGGTTAGCACTGGAGAATTTTGGGAAAATTGCATTACTACAACTAAATATGCGAGCATTACCAATGGTGAATTAGGTGCTCTTGAAGATAGGAGGGAATTTCAAATTCCTTTTGAAGATATTCGCAGAAATTTTGATGATGAATCATATTTAAGGAATGTTGTTAAAAATCAGAATGATGATTTGCACCACAGAACTGCTGCATTGTTTTATTTATTTAATTTTCATAATGAATATGATTTGAATGCAGGTGAATTCTTTACACAAATCTGGGGTGAAGGTCTTTTTGAGGATGACAATGATGCACTTAATGTTCGATCTGATTTCTTTAAATTGGCCAACATTCAAGATGGTGCAGTTTTAATGATGGGAGAAATATAAAAAAGTTTTTTTTATTTTTCTAGACATAATAATTTTTTTTTTATAGTTC
>JAUNXF010000023.1:8478-19769 GCA_030539935.1 Methanobrevibacter sp. | reverse complement strand
GATCGTCGCCTTGGCATGGCGGAGGCCCCGGGTTCAAATCCCGGTCAGTCCATTTTTAAATTCTTTTTTTACTTTTTTTACTTTTTTTATTTATTTAAATGACATTTTAGACATTATTTTTAAGCCTATTTGTAAATTTTTTATATATTCTTTAAGCTCGTTTTCAAATTTTTTATATATGATTGGATATTTAGGCATACCTAAACTTTTATATATCATGTTGTCAAAATATTAATTCAGATATTACAATTTTTTTCAATTTTAAAAGATTATTTTAATGAATCATTAATCTCTTTTTAAATCTAAAACTTTAAGTTATATTAAAAGGTGTTATTATGGGATTTTTTTCAAATATGAGAAAACCAGAAGGAAAACTAGGAAACATTCAATTGAAATCAATGAATAAGGAGCACACTCCAGTATCCCTATGGGGCTTGAAGCACTTGAACATCTCTCCAGATGATGTGATTTTGGATATTGGATGCGGCGGGGGAATGAATATCAATCGTATGGCACAAGGTGCAAAGAAGGTTTATGGAGTGGATTACAGCATTGAAAGCGTAAACCTGTCAAAGGAAGTTAATGAAGATCTAATCAAGGAAGGACGAGTTGAGGTTCATGAAGGTAATGTTATGGACCTTCCCTTTGAAGACAACAGCTTTGACATTGTAACTGCATTTGAAACCGTTTATTTCTGGCCAGACATTGTAAAATCCTTTGGAGAGGTTAAACGAGTCTTAAAGCCAGGAGGCATGTTCTTAATCGGCTGTGAAGCAAATGGAACAAACAATTTGGCAATGAAATTCTTTGACAAGGTCATAGACATGACCTTCTATGAAGACAAGGATTTAGTCGGATTTTTAAAAAGTAATGATTTTAAGGATGTCACTGTTTATTTAAGGGATGGTAAGAATAAACAGGAAATCATTAAGAAAGAGGATGGAAAGACAGTTAAAATAGATGATGATTATGATAATTTCTCCATTTCAGACAGATTTGTTGAATGGATGACTGTAACTGCAATAAAATAGCAGTTAATTCTAATTTTTCATTTATCATTTTTTTTAATTGTTTAAGATTTTAAAGATTATATTATTTTTTTGAATTTTGAATATTTATTTTTCATTATTTTATTTTTTTTATTTTTCCTCATTTTCAGCATAATTTTCATTTTTCAATCTAATTATAATTTAATTATTTAATTAAATATTCTATTTTAATTATTATTTTTCAATTTGAATAAATATTCCAATCTTAAATCAATATTAAAATCATTTAAGTGCTTTAAAAAGCTTTTTATATGATTAAATCAAATATTAATTTACCACTATTTTATTAATAATTTACCAATAACTTATAAGATATTTACAAATTATTATGTGATTTCATGTTTAGTTTAATCAAAGACAATAAGGGATCTGTATCAATATTCGATTCATTGCTTTCCATTTTCATATTGTTTATGGTTTTAATCGCTTTCAATATGGTGATTGATATTGACGCTCCAAGCTTAAGTGAGGAAAATAATGATTTTAAAACAAGCCAAGACATTATGGAAATCATATCCTCTAAAGTTGATGGCAGGGATTATGCCCTAATTGAAAGGATCTCTTATACTTTATCAAGCAACAATAATTCCATTGCCTCAAGAAGAAAAGTTAAGTCATTGTTGGATGACTTTTTCAGTGCTTATCTGGGGGGAAACAATCAAAATTATCATTATGCATTTGTGGAAACCAATCAATTAAATGGGGAGATCTTATCTTCTAATGGTGATTATACAAGTGCTGATATGGTAAATGTAGCTATAAGAAACTATGGAAATTATTCATATAAGTTGTATATATTTTAGATTCTCTTTATTTTGCATCTCATTTAATTTAATTTAACTCTAATCAGTCTCCTTATTGCCAATATTTATATATTTGAATTAACAAATTATAATAAGTTGAAAGATTAACAGGATTAATCTATCTAAACTATTTTTTCATTTGTTTTAGGCCCTGGTGGTGTAGCTTGGATAACACGTGGGACTGCGGATCCCATTCCCCGGGTTCAAATCCCGGCCAGGGCATTTTTGATATTTAAGAACTGATTTTAACTTTTTTTTTAAATAATTAACAATATTTATTTTCAATTAAAGAGTTTCAATCGATTGATTAAATTGATTATTATTGATTATTTTTATTTTAACGAGGAAGGGCTATGCTTAATGCAAATACTTATGTAACAAAGGAAGAAGGTATCGGCGGAACAATCAGAAACAGATGGGAAGACTTTTATGTAGAGGAAATCCCTGAAGTTATTCCAGATGGAGAAGGTCCAAACATTTACATTTGGATTGAAAAATTGGGAAGAACAACTCTTGATGTTTTGCTTGACATTGCAAGAGACCTTCATATTGACAGAAAAAGAATGGGTTTTGCAGGAATGAAGGACAAGAAAGCCATTACCCGCCAATGGATTTGCATAGCAAATATGGATTCTGAAGAACAGTTCAATCAGGTCAAGGCATTGGAAGGAACCATTCACAACACTGAATTCCTAAAGGTAGTTAGAGGAAGGAAAAAGCTAAGAATGGGCCAATTAAAAGGCAATAAATTTAGAATCCTGGTAAAGGATATCGATGGGATGGACTCAGAAGATGCTGAAGAAAGAAGATTGGCTATTGAAGATGCAGCTTTAAGAGCAGATGCCATTTTAAAGACACTTGAGAAAACAGGTGTTCCCAATTACTTCGGTTGGCAAAGATTCGGAAAGCCAAGAACCAACACTCATTTGGTTGGGGAAGCTCTCATTCAAAATGACTTAAAGGAAGCTGTAAGAAGATATATTGGCAATCCTTCTCCAGAAGAAGGTGAAGAAGCAAGAGCCGCTCGTCAAGCATACGATGATGGTGAATGGGAAAAGTCCTTGGAATTGATGCATCCTGGAATGCGTTATGAAAAGATGATGCTTAAAGTATTGATCAAGGAAGAGAAAAGAGCCATTAGAAAAATTGCTGAAAAAGAGGGTATAGAACCTGAAGAAGTAGACAAAACTCAAGTGGAATTATCAGATAAGGCTTATAAGAATGCCATTCATGCACTTCCAAAGCCGCTTCAAAGAATGTTTGTTCATGCTTACCAATCATTTTTATTCAATGCTGCAGTAAGTGAAAGGGTTGCTATGGGAATGGACAAATACATTGAAGGAGATATCGTTATAGATAAAGAAGAACGTATCGTAAGGGATAAGAGCAATGAAGAGTTTCAGGAAATGGTATCCTCCTTTGAAATAAACCAGACCTGTCCATTGTACGGTACAAAAGTTCCATTTGCAGGTGGAGAAGTAGGTAAGATGGAAGAGGAAATTTTAAATAGCTATGGATTGACCAGAGAGGACTTTGAAGTTCCTAAAATGCCTCGCTTAGGAAGCCATGGTCTTAGAAGAGCCATGAGATTTCAGGTATGGGATGCAAGTGCAGTGGCAACTGAAGATGGTGTAATGTGTGAGTTTTCCATTGATAAGGGATCTTATGCAACTGCAGTCCTTAGAGAAGTCATGAAAAAAGATGTCTATTAGTTTTAGTCTATTTTTTTAATATTTTATTCTTTTTTCATGGGTTTCTATTTTTAGTCTATTTTTTTTATTTTTCCTATATTGCGATTCTATAATTGCTTTTTCTAAATATGGGCACATATGCAAGTATGGCAGATACGATTACGGCAAGGAGTGTCGGTCCAAGGAAAATTGAATCAAGATTTACTGTCACTTGGTATGTTAGGAAACCTGCAAACCAAGCAAATAGGTTCCAGTACCAGATTTTAGGATTTTCAGTCTTTTCTTTAGAGAGATAGAATGAAACCAGAAGCACTGCAGCCATAGGTGCAAAGACTGAAGCGATAAGGTATAGGAATCCAATGTAATGATTCATGATTCCTGAAATGGCAAGTATGCAGCTTATAAAACTGACTACAACTCCTGCAATTTTTGGATTGATCCTATTATAGATTGCCTTTGCAGACTCTCCTGCTGAATTTGCCGCTACAAAGTTGGAGGTTACGGTTGAAAGAACTAAGATAATCACTCCTTGAGCTCCAAGGCTTGCCATAAGAATTGCCTGTGCAATGCTTGTTGTTCCGCTTGTGACAATTGCCATTCCTAAAAAGTACATCCAAAGGCTTGCTATGGTATATGCAAGTGCAGATACCAATGTGCCATTCACTGGCTTTTCTACATCCTTTGTGTAGTCTGAAATCACAGGCAGCCATGAAATAGGCATTGCGATGGATATTTCAAAGATGTTCCAGAAGCTAAGTGTTGCAGAGTCCACATTCCTTATCATAGGCAGAGCATTTGATAATCGGGTCCCCAACAGCTTAAAAGATAATATTGCAAGCAATGCTGTGAGCACTATCATCATGACGGTTGTTATCTTTGATGAGCGTCTAAGTCCAACATAGACCCAAATTGCAATGATTGCCGAGAGGATAATGCATATTAGGGGAAAAGAGATAGGCAAATCCAATCCCATCATTGCAGAAGCCCCTTGGGCATTAAGCACAGCCACCCATGCTATAAGCTGCAATACATTCAATGCTGAAAAGAATTTGGAGCCGAAATTGCCAAAAGTTGATTTGATGGTTTCCATTGCATTCAATCTGATGCGTGCACCAATCAGTCCTGTAAAAAATAGTAATATTCCACCTATGATGTGCCCAAGAATCAATGGAAGCCAAATGGTATTAATTGGGGCGGAAGATGCGAGCTGTATTCCCGCTTCTATTTCAGAAACGGAGATTGCAACTCCAAACCAGATGACTGCATTTGAAAAAAGTCCGGTACGTTCTTCCATATTTTGCCCACTTAAAAGTCTTTTTAGTATAGATTTATGTTTTCATAATACTAAAAAGTTGTGTCGGTTTAAATGGGGTTTACTAAGTTTCATTCGTGTTTTCATAATACTAAAAAGTTTTTGCCTTTAAATGGATTTCAATAGATCATAAAGTTCAGGGATGGCCTGTTCAAACTTGACTCCATAGGTGTGGGTCTCATCCCCAATGGTTTTTTCAATTGCCTTTTTAGTGAATTCTCCAGCTATTTTTGCTGCAGAACTAGGGGATTTGCCTAACATGGTTGATCCTACAAAGGAGGAAGCGAACACGTCTCCGGTTCCATGTGATACATAATCCACTTTTTCATTGTAAACAATGTCAATTGTATCCTCTTTTTTATCTAAGACAATCATTCCCATTTGATGATTGTCATCTTCATATCCTTTCAATATGACATATCTCTTTGTAAATGCCTTAAGCTCTTCAGCCATTTCAAGCATTTCCTCTTTTGTAAATGTTTCCTTCCAAGGCTTGTGTAGGATAAAGCAAGCTTCAGTTGTGTTGGGGAGGATATAGTCCCCTACCTTACAAAGTTCTCCCATGGCATCTGCAAAGTCCTGGTCAAATCCATTGTAGAATTCCCCATGGTCTGCCATGGCAGGGTCAACAAATACAAGTCCTTCAGGATTTAATCTTGAATCTATAATGTCTTTAATGTAGTCCAATTGTTCCTTTGATGCAATGAAACCGGTATAGATGGCATCAAATGATATTCCTTCCTTTTCCCAATGCTTCCTGATTTCAGGGAGGTCTTCAGTCAAGTCCCTAACAGTAAAGTCTGTAAATCCTGAAGTGTGTGTAGATAGTACAGCAGAAGGTAGAATTGCAGTTTCTATTCCAAAAGCAGAAACAACAGGAAGTGCAACAGTTATTGAGCACTGCCCATAACATGAAATGTCTTGAATAGTTAAAATCTTTATTGTCTCACTCATTTTTTCATCCTAATACATTTTTCAATAATTACAATATTAATATCAAATTTTTAATATTTAATTGTTTTTGTAGTTAATTTAAGTAAGTTATTTAATTAAAATTTAATTGCTTTTGCAGTTTAATTTAAGTAATTTATTTAAACCATTATTATCATAATTATTAACAATTGTTATATTTTTTATAATATATAAATATTGGCAAAAATATGCTTTTTTAAAAAATTTTTATAATAGAATTGATATATTATAGTTAAAGATAATTTTTATGATAGCTATTATTATAATTCAGATGATTAAATTAGAAAATTAAATAAATAAAACTTTTAAATTTATTCTTATGCGTGATTTTATGATTGAATGCAGAAACATTTCTAAAGGGAAAGCAGAGGGAGAATTGATTGTATCAAGTGAGGCCATTAGCTTTTTAGGAGGAGTTGATCCTGAAACCGGCATTGTCATTGACCCTAATCATGAATTGAAAGGCCAATCCATTAAGGATAAGGTGCTTTTCATTCCAGGGGGAAAAGGCTCCACAGTAGGGTCCTATGTAATATTCCAGATGATGAAAAACAACACTGCTCCAAAGGCCATCATTTGCTTAAAGGCAGAACCTATTATTGCAACAGGGGCTATTATGTCTGATATCCCTATGGTTGATTCTCCATCAAGCGTTGAAGAATTGGTAAATGGACAAATGGTTGAAGTAGATAGTGATAACGGTAAAATAGCTTTATTGTAATATTGATAGTTTAAAAAAGTTTATTCTAATTTAGCGAGATGGTAAAATGTCTTCTATATACATTAAAAATGTAAATATCATAAATCCTTTTGATGAAGAGCCTCTTGATGAAAGGCATATTCTAATTGAAAATGGCAGAATAAAGTCTTTGCACACTGAAGAGTCCACATTATACAAAGACCATATTGTAATAGATGGTGAGGATGACTATCTTCTTCCTGGCTTTATAGACTCTCATGCCCATATCATGGCTAATGGATTTCATAAGGAGGATATTATGAAGGATCCTCTTTCATACTATTTCTATAATGCTTTGTCCAATATGAAAGCAACTGTCGATGCAGGAGTGACTACAGTCCGTGACACTGGGCTTGCGGATATTGGAGTAAAAATGGCACAAGAGAGGAAAATATTTCCAGCTCCAAGGCTAAACATTTCAATAAAGCCTTTAGCTATTACAGGAGGTCATTTTGACCATTATCTAAACTCTGGTTTTGATATGGAAATTTCATATCCTGGCTTTCCGGTAGGTACCTGTGATGGGGTTGAAGGCGTTTTAAGGAAAACCCGTGAAGTCATAAGGGCCCGTGCAGACTTCATTAAAATCATGGCAAGCGGTGGAATCTTGTCTCCAAACACCTCTCCTGAATTTGCACAGTTCAATAAGAAGGAATTGAAGGCAATTGTTGACGAGGCAAAGAATTATAACTTAAAGGTAGTTGCCCATTGTCATAGTTTGGAAGGAATTGAAAGATGTGCAAAGGCTGGTGTAAAATCCATTGAACATGGTACTTTCATTGATAAGAAGACTTCACAGCTACTTGCCAAAAAGAGAATGTATCTAACTCCAACATTGGTTGTACACCACACATTAATTAAAGAAGGTTTCCCAGTTTGGGATAATTTTGCAGATGACAAGGTAAAAAAACTTAAAGAAGTTGTTAAAATACAAAAGGAAAACATAGCTACCGCTTATGAAGAGGGAGTGAGTTTCCTAATGGGGTCTGACTGTGGTGTAATAGATCATGGAAGAAACCTTGGTGAATTGAAATACCTTGTAGATGTGGGCTTAAGTCCCCTTGAAGCTATTCAGGCAGGTACCATTGAAGGGGCTAGATTCTTCAATCAGGAAAATGATTTAGGCTCCATTGAAGCAGGCAAAATAGCTGATATGATTATTGTAAAAGAGAATCCACTTGATAAAATTGAATCTTTAGAGAATAATGATAATATTTTGACTGTAATACAAGAAGGCAGAATCTTGAAACACAAACCTATTTTTTAATTAAAGATATTTTAGATAAGTATAAAAAGATAGCAAAAAAGTTAATCAATTAAAAAAATAAGAGATAATAAAAAATATTATCTCTTAAAAATTCCTTTAATTTTGTCCAAGATACCAGTAGTAGTAAGAACAGTCACGCCGATAGCGTAAATATCTTTAGCTCTTGCTTTATCTACCCCTAGTTTCTCAGCAATCAAGTTAACTATCACGTCTTCTGCTCCACCGCCTGCGGTGAAGTTTTGTGCAAAAATATCGTTGACGATATTTCCCTGGTCTTCTGTCAAGTTAGCTTGTTTCATTAGTTCTTGAATAAGATCTGCGTTAGGCATGATAAAATGTTTGTAATTATTCATATTTAATACCATACTATTTTTTAATATAGGAGTATTTTCCTATTTTTATGATTTGTTTTCACTTTATCTTTAAATTATTGAATATTGTTTAAAATACTATTAATGGGATTTTTAGGCATACCAAAAATTTATATTCTATGTCGATATATATAATTATATAAAACAATAATAGATAATATATTAAAAAATTAAAGGTGAAAATATGGCAATCGATAAAAAAGAAGTAAAAGTTGTCGGAATGCACTGTCCTTCATGTGCAAAAGCAGTTGAACTTTGCATGATGGATTTAGATGGTGTAGAATCTGCTGTTGTAGATTTAGACGCTAATAAAGTAGAAGTTGAATATGACAATGAAAAAGTATCTGATGTGGACTTAGCAGGTGCTGTTAAGGAAGCAGGATTTGATGTAGAATAATTAAAATGGTTTTTTAAACTATTTTTTTATTTTCATTAATTTTTATCGTTTATATTCAGATAATTTATTATATTTTATTTATTTCAAAACTAATTTTTTTCAAATAATTTGTTAGGAGGAATTATAATGGCTCAAAAAGAATTGGATATTCCAGTGGATGGCATGCACTGCTCATCCTGCTCATTGCTTGTTGAAAAATCACTTGGAAAGCTTGATGAAGTGGATTCCATCAATGTTGACTTGAATACCAACAAGGCACATATGGTATTGAATGATAAGATTTCTCCTGATATAATCGATAAAACCGTTGAATCAGTTGGATTTACAGTTCCAAAAGAGGAAGTTGTCATTCAAATTGATGGAATGCATTGCGCTTCCTGTGTAAACAATGTGGAAAAGTTCTTGCCCCGTGTAGATGGTGTTGTAGAGGCAAATGCCAACCTATCCAATCAAAAAGTCACTATCAAATACTATAGGGATATGCTAAACCTTAAGGAGATTCAAAAGACCATTGAAATGTTGGGATTTGAATACATTGGCCTTGATGGTGAACTCGATGTGATGGATGAAGAGGAAAGATACCAAAAGGATCTTAGAGGCAAGTTATACAGAATCATCGTTGGTCTTGTATTTGCAGCAATTTTAATGGCAATCATGCAATTCCATATAATGATTCCTCCACTCACTATGGGTCAGCTCTCATTGATTATAGCTATTTTCCCATTCTGTTATGTAAGCTATCCAATCTTAAAGGCAGGTTGGAACTCATTCAAGCATAAAAACCTTGATATGGATGTAATGTATTCAATGGGTATTCTTGTAGCTTTTGTATCAAGTGTATTAGGTACATTTGGCATAGTTCTCGATTCAAGCTTCATGTTTTATGAATCTGCAGTAATGTTGCCTTCATTCTTGACAATAGGCCGTTATCTTGAAGCAAGGGCTAAAAGAAAAACATCCTCATCAATCAAGGAGCTTATTGGTTTGCAGCCAAAAACAGCTACTTTAGTAACTGTTGATTCTGAAGGAAATCCAGTTGAAAAGGAAATAGATATTGAAGACATCAATATTGGAGACATCTTGCTTGTAAAGCCTGGTGAGAAGATTCCTGCAGACTCCATTGTAGTTGATGGTGAAAGCTATGTTGATGAGGCTATGATTACTGGAGAGCCTGTTCCTAAGCTTAAAAAGGCAGGAATTGATGTTTTCTCAGGTACAATCAATCAGGACGGTGCCTTAAAGATTGAAGCACAGAAGATTGGTTCAGAAACTGTCTTGTCACAAATCATTCAACTTGTGGAAAAGGCACAAGGATCCAAACCTCCTGTACAAAGGCTTGCAAATAAGATAGTTTCATGGTTCATACCTGTTATTTTGACAATAGCTATCATTGTATTCCTTTTATGGTACTTTGTTGCAGGTTCAGGCTTGCTGTTTGCGCTCACATGTCTCATATCTGTACTTGTTGTGGCATGCCCATGTTCATTAGGTCTCGCTACTCCAACAGCAGTTACTGTAGGTGTTGGAAGGGCAGCGGAATACGGCATACTCATTAAAAATGGGGAAACCTTGGAAAGCTCTAAAGATGTTGATGTATGTGTGTTTGACAAGACAGGTACAATCACTGAAGGAAAGCCCGAAGTGGCAGACATTGAAACCTTTGATATGGATGAAAGCGAATTCCTTCAAATATTGTCAAGTGTTGAAAACAATTCCAACCACCCAATAGCAAAATCCATATTAAACAGATTCAAAGCAGACAACATTAAATTGGCAAATGAAGGAAAAGAAGACATTCAATTATTGGCTGTTGATGACTTTGAAAATGTCACAGGTAAAGGTTTAAAGGCAAATGTATCAATAGGTGGTGTCAATTCTCCAGTTCTTGCAGGAAACCTTAAGCTTATGGAATCTGAAGGAGTGGAAGTTAGCGAAGAGGTCTTAAATAAGTTCAATGATTTTGTTTCTGATGCTAAAACAACCATTGTAATGGCAGTGGATGGTGAAATCAAGGGAATCATAACTTTAATGGATAAGATTAAAGACAGCTCCAAACCAGCTATTGATCACTTGCATAAGATGGGCATTGAAACCTATATGCTTACAGGAGACAATGAAAAGACAGCTGCTGCTGTAGCAAATGCAGTTGGAATTGACAATGTAATGGCAAATGTTCTTCCTAATGACAAGCTTGATAAGGTTCAAGAACTTCAAAAAGAAGGAAAAAGAGTCTTGTTTGTGGGAGATGGAATCAACGATGCCCCTGCATTATCTCAAGGTGACGTTGGTGTGGCTATGGGAAATGGTACAGACATTGCTATGGAAAGCGGTGACATTGTCATTATGGAAGGAGACCTTGAAAATGTGGTGGCTTCCATACAGTTCTCTAAAAAGGTAATGACAAGAATCAAGGAAAACCTATTCTGGGCATTTGCATATAATATGATTCTTGTTCCTGTAGCTGCAGGTATACTTTATCCTATCTGGGGTATAATTTTCCGTCCAGAATGGGCGGGTCTAGCTATGGCATTAAGTTCTGTTACAGTAATTAGTTTGTCCTTATTGCTTAAACGCTATGTGCCACCAATTAAAAAACAAGTTGCTTAGTTATTCCATTATTTAATTAATCGAACTTTTAATTAAATGAATGGAATTTTATTTTCTATTTTTTAATCATATTTTTAATCATA
>JAUNXF010000023.1:0-8468 GCA_030539935.1 Methanobrevibacter sp. | reverse complement strand
CTATCTTTTAATTAATCATCTTTTTTTAAATCATCAGCACTTTCATCATTATTGTTCTTGATTAACTCTTCCAATTCTTCAAATTTCTTATTGAAGTGTCTTGAGAGAAGTGCAGTGGTTAATGTTGCAGTACCTACTCCTGATAGGATATATCCTCCCCAAACAAGGAATAAGCTATTCAATTTGCCTATTGGGCTGTCCCCTAATACAGCATAACCATTACTTGTAAACGCATTTGAAACCATTACCAATGAGTCCAATAAATTTTTTCCTTCGGCAAAGGATGTGAAAATAAAACTTACAAATACAAGTCCAAATAACAATAGGATACTTATTCCCAGTCCATTTGATTCAGTATAATGAATGAATTTACCGTAATAGACTTTAATCACATAAGCCAATCCTATAAAGTGGACAGCTAATAATATAATTAATAATATAGCAGGATCATCAAGGGTAGAGTGTAGCAATGAAGAAAGAGGGATTAAAAATACCATGATTATTTTTTCTGTTGTGGTATCTTTTTTAATTGCCAAACAGGCTATCAATGATACAATGGTGTCATAAAAAATGAAATGTCTGTAAAAGTCATCTGATGCCCAAAATACTATTGAATAAAGGATATCTACAAAACAAAGTGTTATGATTATAAGATAAAAGACTTGTTTTAATGTTTGAGTTTCTTCCTTAGGCAAATATTCTGTTGCATTCAATAATCTGTTATGCCTATTTTTCTTGAGATATTTGATTATGTATGAACTTACCAAATAAAGTCCAAAGAAGAATACTACTGCTAAAATAATGAATATTATTTGTTCTGTTATGTATATGAGACTTGCTTGACTAACCATTAATTTTCCCCACTCAACTTTCAATAATAATAATTATGATTTTATGAGTAATTAAGTTATGTATTATCTTAACTTAATTACCTTTATGAATTTGGGGGCAATTAAAAATTAGATCTATCAAAGGATAATAATTGCAAGTTCTGTGTTATCTTAAGTTAATTATTCTTCTGAACTTCCTTTTAGCCAATTTTAAGCTTTGGTCAAATGTTCTGTATCCTAATTGTATTGTAAGTAAAATCGGGATGATTTCCAATCTTCCTATCCACATCAAGAATATCAGCATTATTTTAGGGATTGTTGCTAAGTTTCCATTGATCATGCCAGTGCTTAATCCAACATTACCTATTGTAGAGGTAACATCAAACAATGAATTGATAGGGTCATTTGTATAGAAAGTCATTATTATCCATGACACAATTAAAAACATTAGATAAACTGATATATAGGATGAAGCTTCTTTTATTTCACTTTGAGTAAATGTTCTGTTGGCTATTTTTGTATTCACGACCCTTTTAGGAGCAATTACATTTGTAACGGTAAGGTTTATGCCTCTAAGGAATGTAATTACCCTAATTATCTTTACAGCACCTACAGTTGATCCTGAGGAACCACCCATAACCATCAGTATCATTATAATGATCAATGATGCAGGTGCCCAAGATGCCAATTCACTTGAACTTGCAATGTTTGCCCCTGTTGTTGTCACTGCAGAAACTATATGGAAAATTACATTCATTGGAGCCATGTGGGTTATTGCAGCAATCAATATTCCACTGATTATGATGCTTAGGATAATCGCTTGTAATTGTATATCTTTTATTATGGATTTTCCCTTTGTCTTGACTATATTGTAATGGACTGCAAAGCTTGTTGCTCCCAATAGCATTAAAATCATTGTGATAATATAGACAATGTTGTTGTTATAGAACCCTACATTCGCGTTCTTTATTGACATTCCTCCAGTGGAAATTGTGGTAAATGTAAGATTTACAGAGTCAAAAAGAGGAAGTCCAGCCAAAAGGTATAGGATGATACCGAATAATGTGTAAATAAGGTATATTTCTATTGTTTTTTTAAGGGTGTTCTTTATGTTTGGCCTGATCCTATCGTCTCTTGCCTCAGATTTGTATAGCTTAAACGCGGATGTTCCAGGTTTAATAAGGAGGCTAATGAAAATAATCACTACCCCTAATCCTCCAATCCATTGTTCCAGGCTTCTTAAAAATAGTATTGATCTTGGCAAGATTTCCACATCACTGAACATGGTCAATCCACTTCCAGTCCATGCGGAAACGTTTTCAAAAAAAGCGTCTATAAATGAAATGTCTAGCATCAGCATCATTATTATAGCGCCTACAAATCCTGCCCATAGCCAAGCAACACTTGATATGAACATTCCATGCTTGAATTTAAGCTTATCGTACTCGTTAAACTTTTCAGCAAATAGAAAACCTAATCCAATTGATAATGCTGGTGGAACCAATCCAATAAGGTAGGAATGTTCAAGGTAGTAAAGGTCTACGAATATAGGCACCATCAAAATTGCACCTATTCCTACCATAATATATCCAAGATAATGCAAGATGATTCTTATATCTTGTCTTGATAAGTAATTTATCCTCATAATTCCACCTTTTTAATCACGGCTTCGGATTAGTTTTAATGAAATCATTCATAAAAAATAATAATTTTCATAGATAGTTCTAAAAAATAAATAAAGTTAATAATTTACTTAATTATCTTATCTATGCTTAATATTCATTTAATTTTAATATAAATCATTAATAATCTTTATTATATTAAATAATTATTTAAACTTTTTTATTATGGTGTGATTTATCAGACTTAGTGTTTAGATTTTTGAATTAAAATAGTGTTGAAATAATTTTTTCTAAAAAAATCAATAAAATGGGGGGATGGAAAATAAGATAAAAATTAAAAAAAGTTTTGAAAAAAATTAAAAAAATAAAAAAAATAAAAATATTGTTCTTAATATTCGGATTGTAATTGATGTTTAAGTGCCGAATTTCTCTCTCACTTTCTTGATTGTGAATCTTGCAAATGCGAAGTTTAAGATACTCGCAGTGATTCTTCCCACTGCAAGACCTGTCCAAATACCAACGAGGCCCCATCCTAGGACTATTCCTAAGGTGTATGTTGCGGTAACAGTAAAGATTACCTCTCTGATGATTGTCCACATCAAGCTCATGGTTCCCTTACCCATTCCTTGATAGAGGAAACTTGAAGTCATTCCCGCTCCAGTTAGTGGAAGACAAAGGCTGGCTATTCTCAAGAATCTTGTAATCTCTGGAACCAAAGCAGCTGTTTCTTTTGTGTATGCAAACAATGTTGCAAGCTGTGGAGCAAATGCAACCAATATGATTGTTACGGCAGTTCCAAATGCTATTCCAAATTTAACCCCATATAAATGAGCTCTTGATAGATAATCTCCGTTTTTAGCACCATATGCGCTTCCTGAAACAGCAGCCACTGCACTACCGATAGCTGTAAGAGGCATTATTGCAAACAGGTACAATCTTTGACCTGATGTGAATGATGCAATACCGTATTCCCCTCCAATTGTAGAGATGAACACTAAATATAAGCTTACGGCAATAGACATCATGAACATGTCCATTGATGCTGGAATACCTACTTTCAAGATATCTTTAGCTATTTTGGAGTCGAATTTAAACTCTTTTAAGTTGACATTTACATAGGTGTCCTTTTTGATGAGTATCCAGTATAGGATTACTGATGCAGATCCGAGAGCACTGACAATTGTTGCAAGGGATGCTCCTGCAGAACCTAAACCTAATACATAAATGAAAAGAGGATCAAGAATGGCATTAAGGGTAACAGAGACAATCATTGCATACATTGCCCTTTTCATATCCCCTTCACCACGAAGGATACCGCTTCCCCCGTTACCGAACATAAATGCAATAAGGCCTAAAAATAGAGGGGTTCCGTATTTAATCCCTTCAGCAAGGTTTTGTCCGCTTGCTCCATAAGCTCGAAGCAAAGGTTCCTGAACGGATAATAGGATTACTGTAAGTATGATTGAAGCCACTAAAAATATTAAAAGAGCATGTGCTGCAGATTTATTGGCACCTTCATGGTTTTTAGCTCCTACAAAACGACTTATACTACTTGTAGCACCACTTCCAAGACCTACGCTTACACCATTCAATATCATGAAAATAGGTGTTACAAAACCGATTCCAGCTATTGCAGCTTGTCCAAGCCCTGCTACCCAAATACCATCTATGATATTGTATGATGCTGTTAGAAGCATTGATATCATGATTGGAATAGCAAGCTTTTTAACTGCTATTTCTGGTGCTCCTCTCATTAGTTCTACATTTTTATTTGCCATAGTAATCCCCATTTATAATAATTATTCTTTTATTTATTTCTAATTATTTAAATCAGTTTTTGTTGTTTCGGCTTAATCTGCCAATCAATCTCCTCTAAACTGTTTTCCTTGAGGAATTCATTAGCTAATTTGAAATGATTGCATCCAAAGAATCCTCTTCTTGCAGAGAATGGGCTTGGATGAGATGATGTAAGCACTAAATGATTAGGATTTGTAATCAATTCCTTTTTGAGTTCTGCCTGTTTTCCCCACAATAGAAATGCAATAGCTTGATCTTGATTGTTGAGTATTTTAATCACATTGTCTGTAAATGTCTGCCATCCGCATTTGCTGTGTGAGTTTGCATTTCCCTCTTCAACAGTGAGTACAGTATTGAGTAAGAAAACTCCTTGTTTTGCCCAGGATTCAAGGCATCCTGATTCTGGAATTGGATATCCGTATTCTGATTCTATTTCCTTGAAGATATTTTTCAGAGACCTTGGGATGGGATGGCCTTCGGGTGTTGAGAATGCAAGTCCATGAGCCTGTCCTTCTTCATGATAAGGGTCTTGGCCTAATATGACAACTTTCACATTGTCTATTGGACATAGCTTGAAGGCATTGAATATTTCCTCTTTTGGCGGATAGATTGTTTTAGTTTTGTATTCCGCTTCTACAAATTCTTTTATTTTTAGGAAGTATTCCTTTTCAAATTCCTCTTCTAAAACATTATCCCAACTGTTTCCAATCATAAAATCACTATTTAATTTTAAGTTTTTATTATTTCTTATTAAATTCCTTATTTTAAGATAGTTATTTCTTTCCAGTCACCTTATCCAAATATGGGATCTTGTCTAGAATTGATAGAATTGCTAAGCTGATTGCTGTTGTAATAATCACTAAAACAGGTATCCAAATCAAGGAACTGCCTTGAGTGAAATTGATGTATTTGATTAGATTAATCTTTATGCAGTATAAGATCAAATAATGGATAAGATAAATTCCATAACTGTAATTGCTTATTGTTGTAAATGCATTTCCTAATCTATTGTTTTCCATATCAATGAATGATTTGGTCTTGGATAGGTATTTAAACAGTAAAAATGCATTTGCAGACATGAATAGTATCAATAAATTGAAATAGCTTAATCGGACGAATTGATGTACTAAATGGGACCTTGGAACTACAAAACAGAATATGTACCAAAGGTAAGATCCTATAAATAGCATAGCTGTGATAATTATTAGATATTTTCTATCAATTCTCTTTTCCAAAAAGTCACATTTTGCCAAGAAGTAGCCTATTACTATATAACTGAGGAAAGAAAGGTAATATGTTAATTTAGGGCTATATGGATTGAATAGCTGATAATGGCTTAATCCAATGTAAATTAGAGAAAGCATTGCCAAAATTGTGATGAATTTCTTATTGAAATCCTGGATGTTGATATTTAATTGCATCACTTTGTTTATTATGAATATTCCAACATAAGCTATTATAATCATCCAAACGAACCAGAAATGAACTCCCAATGTTCCTGCTGTCCCAAAGAATATCTTAAGTGCACTATCCAGGTTAAATCCATGGCTCATTATGCTTGTAAATATTATATAAATCAATACCCAAAACAGGAAAGGTATGAATAATCTTGATAATCTCTTTTTAAAGAATTTTATTAAAGTGTCTTTTTTACCTAAGAGCAAGGCTCCACTAAGCATTACAAATATAGGGATTGAAAAATCTCTAAAACAGTCAAAGAATACAGAAATATAAAGATTAGGGCCATTTATATCTCTAGATACGTATGAGACTGATACATGGCAAAATACAATTCCAATTATTGCCAATGCTCTAAGTACATCGTAATAGAATATTCTTTTTGCAGGTGTTTTAGTTTCATTCATAGGATTACCATTACTATTTTTTTGATTAATTTTATCTTTAATAATCTCCTCTTCAATAATCTTTATATCTTTAAAGTTATAATAGTTTTTCTTTTGGTTTAAGAGAGGATTTGCATCTTATTTCATCACTTTTTTAAGTATAAAAAACATTATTTTTGCAAATGCCTTCTTTAGGATTCCCAAATTTACATTTGGAGCAAAATCATGATTCACCAAGCCAGTGTTTTCCCAGTATTTAGCATCAGCTTCTATTGGGTCTTCACTTAATGCCATAGCTCTCCATACATTGTAGAAAATCAAATCCATAAGTTTTGGTGAATGAAGTTTCTTGGAAGATACATCCTTATGGAACTTTTGAGAAATCTTGTTTATTTCTTCCCTATTGATGTCGTCCTTTCCGCCACAGGCATAAGTTATCTTATAGTTTTTATTGAATCCCCAATGCCTTAAGGTTTCATCGATGTATTTTGCAACATCCTTTTGTCCTGCTCCTGCTGTAGATACAACGATTAATGCTTTCTTGTCAAAGAATTCTGGCCTATGGTATAGGTAAGCGGTATGGTCGAAGAAGTTCTTAAGGAGTCCAGTGACATTCATTGCATAAACTGGACTTGTTATTATTAATCCATCTGCCAATTTAATCTTCTCTATAATTGCTTGTACAATCTCTTTATGAGGGCAATTGTCTTCACCTTCCATAATGCATTTAAAGCAGCCATTGCACATTGGCAGTTTGGCTTTCATCAATTGAATTTCTTCAAATTCAGCATCCTCTCCCAAATTTGCTTTTGCTTGCTTAACCATGCTCCATGTATTTTTCTTTCTTGGAGATCCATTAATTATAACGTATTTCATTGTCACACCTGTTAAAATAATTTATATGTCTAATTGTCCTTCAAGGACCTTTTTTTCTTTATATTCAAAGTTTTTATCAAATTCATCCACATTCTTTTCATCAACATCAAATACTTCTGGATTGTAGAATATTCCCTTATCATAATCCAGATTCTTTAAAGTATTCTCATTTCCATTCAATATTTTTATCATGAAAAATGGATTTTCATCTTCGGTGTCTGTTCCTTCAAGGTAAATATTGTATTTTGATGCACTTTCAAAACCGAATCTGCTGTAGTAATTCTCATCTCCTATTACAAAAACAAATGGTATGCCCATTTCTTCTGCGAGATTTAAAGTATGTCTTATTAATTTGGAACCATAGCCATTGCTTTGATATTTGGAATCTATAGCTATTGGTCCAAGGACAGTTGCCTTTTCGCTTCCTTCACTGACTTTAATGTCTACTCCATACCTATTTTCCTTATAAAGATTCAATCTACCATTTGAATAGTTTATATGGCCGATGATTTTATCATTTTCCTCTATTATGTATGCCAAGTCCTTAATGAAACTTGAGTCATCTCTTAAGTTATGGACTATGTAATGCTCATAAGCTCCTGGCCTATAAACGTTCCAAAATGCATCCCTTACAAGATTTTCAACTTTTAGATAATCCTTTTCCTCTTCCAATCTGATTGTTTCATTGTAGGATTCATCATTTTCCCTATTTTCTAAATCACAATCCTTGCCATTATACTCATCACCTATCTTGACAGAATTAAAGAGAATCTTCATATGATTTGTTGTTCTTCTTTCGAAATCCATTAGGAATTTCTCATTATCTTCTGGATAGTTTATTATGAAATGTTCGTATAATAGGAATAATCCATAGTAATAGAATGATTCTGCGAGCTGCTTTATGTCAGCGTCCTTCTTGATGAAATTCATTTCTTTCATTAGATTAAAGAGGTCTTCCCAGCCATTGATTGCATATCCTATAATTGCTTCCTTTACAAATTTCTTTATCTTTTCATTATGATAGGATTCAACAAGGAATATCCTTGTAATTTTCATCATCTTCTCTTCAGAGAGCTTTGAGATGAATCTATTGCTTCCTTCTTTATAGAAATGGTCAAAATCCATATTCAGATTTTCCTTAGCTTGCATTACAGGAGCTTCTTCCTTTAGCATTTCGTTAATGTAATAGCTTAATATGGATTCTAATATTGATTCCTTGCTTTGATAGTGGTTATAAATGGAGCTTTCCTTTATTCCAACTTCCTTAGCTATTTGGCGTATTGACACTCCATCATATCCATATTGGGAGAATAAAGCAATGGAAACATCAAATATCTTTTCTTTAGTATTCTTTCTACCCATTTTTATCAGTTTAAATCATTTAATAGTTTTTAAAATAAAATTATATAAACTAACACTTGTTAGTTAAATTCATATTTTATTATATTGGCATTGATATATAAAACTAACGATTGTTAGTATATTTTTTAGATACTAAT
>JAUNXF010000022.1 GCA_030539935.1 Methanobrevibacter sp. | reverse complement strand
AATTTCTATTTTTATCGCTCCGTCAACATCATTTTTTTCCATTTCACATATTTTCCAATTTCAAATAATAATCTTTTTATCTTATTTTAAACATAAATATTATTAATAAATTTTCAACTAGAAATCATGGAGATAAAATATGAATGAGATTGTTTTAAATCATCCATTAATAACTCATAAATTAGCTATTTTAAGAGATGTTAATACCGGTACCAAAGAGTTTAGAGAACTTGTAACAGAAATATCCACTCTTTTATGCTATGAAGCTACAAAAGATGCCAAACTTGAAGAGGTGGAGATTGAAACTCCACTTGCAAAAATGCAAACAGGCAAACTGAATGAAGACAATTATGCAGTAGTGCCTATCTTAAGGGCAGGTATGGGTATGCTGGATGGAATCATTAATGTTATTCCTAATGCCAAGGTAGGGCATATTGGTCTTTACCGTAATGAAGAAACCTTTGAGCCTGTTGAATATTACTATAAGATGCCTTCCGACATTAAGGATAGGATAGCCATGATCATAGACCCTATGCTTGCAACTGGTGGAAGCGTTTCAGCAACCATTGATAAGCTAAAAGAGGATGGGGTGGAAAAGATTAAGTTCTTATGCATTGTTGCTGCACCTGAAGGTATTAAGGTTATTGAAACCAATCACCCTGATGTCCAGATCTATTGTGCAGTGGTGGATAAGGGATTAAATGAAAATAAATATATCGTCCCAGGTCTTGGTGATGCTGGAGATAGGATATATGGTACCAAATAATCATTAATCAATATAAAATTAAACACAAATATTAATATGGAGAAAATAGAAAAATATTAAAAGATAATATTTTATTTATGAAAAATAATCTAATATAATTATAATTTGGTGAAAAAATGAGTGAAGTATATAAAACATTCACATCTGAATCAGTAACCCAAGGCCATCCTGATAAAGTTGCAGACATCATATCAGATGCAATTTTGGATGCATATATGGAACAGGACCCTCATGCTCACGTTGCATGTGAAACCTGTGTAACAACTGATTTTTGTATGGTGTTTGGTGAGGTAACATCAACTGCAAACATCACTAGAGCAGATATTGAAAGAATCGTTAGAGACACCATTATTGAAATTGGATATGACAATCCTGAATTGAAGTTTGATGGTCACAATTGTGAAGTTGTCAGTTTATTGCATGCCCAATCTCCAGACATTAAGCAAGGTGTAGACCGTGAAGGTGAAGAAAGCGGTGCTGGAGACCAAGGTATGATGTTTGGCTTTGCTACAAATGAAACCGATTCATTAATGCCATTCCCAATTGATTTGGCACGTAAGCTTACTAATAAATTAACACAACTTAGAGAAAGTGGCGAAATTCCATATTTAAGGCCTGACGGCAAGTCACAAGTATCTGTAAACTATGATAAGGATGGGAATGTTCTTTCATTGGATGCTATTGTTCTTTCAACCCAACATGATGAGACAATGTCACATAATCAGGAACAGCTTAAGGCAGACATTCGTGAAAAGCTCTTTAAGGCAGTAATCCCACAGGAATTGATGACAGAAAACACTAAAGAGCACATTAATCCAACAGGTGTCTTTGAAATCGGAGGTCCTCATGGTGATGCAGGATTAACCGGTCGTAAGATTATTGTAGATACCTATGGAGGATATGCAAGACATGGTGGTGGAGCATTTTCAGGTAAGGACTGCACTAAAGTGGATAGAAGCGCATGCTATATGGCAAGATACATTGCCAAAAACATTGTAGCAAGTGGACTTGCGGAAAAATGTGAAATTCAATTGTCTTATGCTATTGGAGTTGCTGAGCCAACTTCAGTGATGGTGGATACCTTTGGAACTGGGGCAAAGACCAGCAAATCCTTTGACGAGATTGTCCGTGAAAACTTCAAGTTGACTCCTGATGGAATCATTGAAACCTTGAACTTAAGATCCACTCAATACAAGCAAACCGCTAAATATGGTCATTTCGGTATTGAAGGTCTTCCATGGGAAAAAACCGATAAGGTTGAAGCCTTAAGAAAATATATTGTGGAATGATCATTTAGGATATTCCCAATATTCCTTTTTTTCTCTTTTTTTAAGATTTCATCATATGGAGTGAATTCTTTTTTTATTTTTTCTTCTTTTAGACCTATTTCTATGCATTATCATGGGGATATTATTAATCCTTTTTTAATAATCTGCAATTATCTTTTTTTAAATAGATTCTATGATAAATAATTTTAATGTTTCATAATGAAACTATTATTTTAATTAAGTGTAAATCTAATTAAATTAAATCAAATTTCCCATCCATTTTTTCAAATTCATTTAAAATGTCTTTTTTGGGCATGTTTGAGAATCATTTCAAAAATTATATATATGCATATTTATAATTATTATATAAGAGAAGATTATATCTAATAGATTTTTATTCAATATTTCATTAAAATAAAGATAAATTTTTATTTTTGTTTGATTTAAATATTTTTAATCTATTTTTTTATATAGTCTTAATCTTAAATGAGTTTATTTTAATTTAACCTATTAAATAAATTAATTTAATTTAACGTCTTAAACTAATTAATTTAATTTAACCTTTTAGAATAAACTAATTTAATTTAACCTTTTAAAGTAAAATAAACATTTGTAGTCGAATTTTTTATATAATGTGGTGTTATGATGAAAGAGTTATATGAAAAAATGATTAATGAATCAGTAGCTGCTCTCCAAGCAGATATTGATGTAATTAGCGCAAATAGATACAACGACTTTAAGATTGTTGATGCAAAACCTTATGCAGATGCTGTAGCAGGCATGACCTGTGCAGATGGCCAAGCAGAATCTGTAATTGACTTACACAAAAAATCTGTAGAAAGCCATTACAAAGTATTGACCTCTGTAACTGAAACAATCAGACCGGAAGATGACCCATTTATTGAACATTACCAAACCCCTCCAGTACTTGAAATCTTAGCTGAGGAAGATGGTGAATTTGCAGACAGTTTGGATGTATTCATTAAGGCCATTGCCGACAATGAAGCATTGATTGCAAAAGAATCCATTAGGAGATACGGAGGATTCTATGGACCTACATGTGTAGTGGACTTTGCAATGATGCCGGGAAGTACCTCCAATGTAGTAAACCAAATCTTGCAAACCATTGACATTCCTGTAATGCACAAGCAAGCTATTCTTTCTGCAAAATCCTGGGGTATGAACACTTCCTATGGTGTTGGAGATGCATTTGCAAATGCAATTGAAGCTGGAGCAACTGCTGCAGAAGCAACTGAGGCTGAAATTGCTGCATTGCAAATGATCTACAAAGAACCTCTAGAAGCTCAAGGAAAATTAATGGATGATGCAGGACACTCCTCATTTGACGTAAGGGCATTCATGAACGGATACAAAAAGGAAATGAGGGATGTTGTAAAAGCTGCAATGGATGACGGCGTACACTATGGTAACATCGTAACCGTACCTGCATACTGTGTTGGAGACATTGGTCACCACATTGGTCAAGCAAGCTACAACATGTGTAAGGATGATGTAATCCTAGCAATCATTCAAGCAACTGCAAAAGTAATGGAAGCAAGCTTAAAAGCAAACATTGATAACTTTGCAAGTCCTTACAATGTCTTGTCCCTATCAACAGGTTCAACTGCATGTGCTGCTGAATACATCCTCGAATTAGACGGATTCAATGCTCCTATGGTTGTAGACCTATTAACTAAAAGATTCCACAACTATGTACAGCAATATCCTACCAGAGGAGCAGCTGCAGAATTGCACAACTGTGACTTTATGGACATGATCTACAGAGGTTATAATGCAGTCAACAATGCTAGAAAAGCTAGAAGCAGTCAAAAGATCGATCTTGTGCCAAAAATTGCTGGATTCGATGTTGACTTAAGCCCAATTGCTGAAAATGAAGTTATCATGAATCCACAAAGATACACTTACCCTGCTTGTGGAATTACAGTAAGATTCTCCTCATTAATGAGACTTGCAGACTACCCATGTCTCTTGACTCCAGAACCTGTTACTGCAACAATGATGACAAACATCATTGCACTTAACAAGGAAGCTCCTGGTTCTCCTGTAAGAGGCTGTAAGAACTGTGCTGCATGTATGATTGATGCAAAACACGAATACTGTCAATGGAAAGAATCTGTATAAATTCACTTATTCAGTTAATTTAATTCATTTAAATTAACTTCTTTATTTTTTTTTAAAATGAATACTTAATTAAATTAATCAAAATTTAATTGTTAATATCATATTCATAAACTAATAAAATAATTATGGAGAGAAATTATGGCTTCTTGTAATATTGGAAAAAAATTCATTGCAGAGCTTATCGGTACCTTCCTATTGGTATTCATAGGTACTGGAGCTGCTGTAGTAACTTTATTAATTGGTGATAGTATAGCTCCTGGAACTGGCATTGGTGCTCTTGGCGGTCTTGGAGACTGGATAGCTATTGCATTAGCATTTGGTTTAACTGTAATGGCTTGTATTTATGTATTCGGAAAAATATCTGGTGCACACTTGAACCCTGCAGTAACAATCGGTTTGCTTGTAACCAAAAACATTTCATTGATTGACAGTGTTTACTACATTGTAGCTCAATGTATCGGTGCAGCTTTAGGAAGCTTATTGTTGTTCGTTTGTTTAGGCGCTCCTGCTGTAGCCATTGGAGGATTAGGTGCTACTGCTCCAGGTCTTGGAGTAAGCTATATTCAAGCTATGATTGCTGAATGTATAGGTACATTCTTCTTGATGCTTGTGGTTATGGGCGTTGCAGTTGATGAAAAGGCAGAACCGGGATTTGCAGGAATTTCAATCGGTATGACTGTAGCAACTGTTATCGTAGTGCTCGGTGCATTCACCGGTGCTTCAATCAACCCTGCACGTACCTTCGGACCTTACTTAATGGACACCTTGCTTGGTGGAGCTAACCTTTGGGCTTACTTCCCTATTTATGTAATCGGACCTATAGCAGGTGCTGTCATCGCAGCTTTAGTATACGCTTACTTGGCTAAAGGAAACGATGCTTGTGCATTGCCACAACCTTTCCAAGAAGAATAACTCCGCTTTTCCAAGCCTTCAGCCTGCAAAACCTGAACCAAAATATTTTCACTAGTTGGGAGCAGATGCTCTTGACTGGTTTTTACTTTTTTTATTTCATATAATCTTCATTAATTTCATTATTCATTTTAAGCTATTTTTATCAAAATATAAATAATTTAAATGATATAAATTTGATTAGTTTTAGTTCATTTATTATGAAAATGAGGGATTTTTAGTTAATTTGGAGGTTTATTATGAAAATATTGGCATTAATAGGAAGCCCACGCAAAAACAGCAATTGTGAAATCATTGTAGATGAAATAGCTAAAGGAGCGGCAGAGAATGGTCATGAAGTGGTGAAATACATCATTCAGGACTTGGATATTGCTCCATGCAGTGGGTGTGAACTTTGTAGAAAAGGAAAGGACTGCAGATATGTTGATGATGGAACTGAAATCATAGATCAATTGGCAGATGGCGCAAGCGTTATCTTGGCAAGCCCAATCTACTTCGGTCAAATGTCTGCTCAAGCTAAAACCATTGTAGACAGGTTCTACAGCATCTTTAACAATCCGAATAAAAGTTTTAGCGAAGATGCAAAGGCAGCTGTTGTCCTGACTCATGCATATCCTGGCGATTATGATGCATACCTTCAATTGACAATAGCCCAGCCATTCCAGAACAATACTGAAATGGAATTCATTGGAGCTATAGATGCAGGGGATGTAAAATTCCCAGGGGATGTAAAGGAAAAACCTGATATCTTGAAAGAGGCTTATGAGTTAGGTAAGAAATTTTAATTGACATTAATAAACTTTTAATTATTATAGGAAAATTTAAAAAGGAGAATCATTTATGTGCACTGCTAGTGAATACTTAACAGAGAACCATTATTTTGGCAGAAACTTTGACTATGAAATTTCATATAATGAAAGAGTTTGCATAACCCCAAGAAACTATGAATTCAAATTTAGAAAAATAGATGACATGAAGTCACATTATGCAATCATTGGAATTGCTGCAGGAATCGATGAGTACCCATTATATTATGATGCCTGCAATGAAAAGGGAGTGGCTATAGCAGGTCTCAATTTTGCAGGAAATGCTGTTTATAGGGAATTTGAAGAGGATATGGTTAATGTAACCCCATTTGAATTCATCCCATATCTATTGTCTCAAGCGGATAGTGTTGATGACGTAAGGAAATTGCTTGAAAATCTTAATATGGTGAATATCAACTTTTCAGAAAGCTTGCCTTTGTCTCCTCTTCATTGGATGATATCCGATGAGAATTCATCAATTATCGTTGAGCCTTTAGAAGACGGATTGAAAATCTATGACAATCCTGTTGGAGTCTTGACCAATAACCCTACCTTTGATATGCAATTGTTCAATCTAAACAATTATAGGAATCTTTCAGTTAAGACACCTGAAAACACTTTTGCAAAGGATTTGGAATTGGATGAGTACAGCAGAGGTATGGGAGGCATTGGACTTCCAGGTGACTTGTCATCCGCTTCAAGGTTTGTCAAGGTGGCATTTACTAAGGAGAATTCATTCTCTGGGTCAAGTGAAGGCGAAAGCGTTTCCCAATTCTTCCATATCTTAGGTTCAGTCGAACAGCAGAAAGGATTGACCTTTATTGATGATCCTGATTTGTATGAATATACCATTTATTCATCCTGCTACAATACAAACAAGGGCATCTTATATTATAAGACCTATGATAATCATCAAATCACTGCAGTGGACTTAAACAAAGAGAATCTTGATGGTGACAGCCTGATTATCTATCCATTAATTGAGGAAGCTCAAATTAATTTTGTGAATTAATTTCATTTTTTTATTTTTTTTAATTCTTTTTCTCTTTTTTCTTTTTGTAATTGATTTTTTTATTTCAATTATAATATTCTAATCAGATAAAAAAATTCAATTTAATTAGTAAATTGCTTTTATTCACTTAAATTGCTTTTATTTCGTAAAAATATCATTGAATAATGGTTAATTTTATTAATTATTAATTTTAAACTATTTTTAGGCAATTTATTAATTAAATGGTTTATCTATGATGTCAAACTTGCTAAGCAGGAAAATCACAAACACTTTTTCCTGACTATTGTTAGGAGGTGATGTCGATGGATATTCTTTTAAAACTATGTATTCTTTCTATTTTAATTGGATTTATCCAAATTACTCTTTATTTAATTTTAACATAAATTAAATTTCTTAAATTGTAATTTAAATCATTTAATTTTTAGATTGCCTATGATTTAAGAAAATATTTAAATATTATAAATAACTATTATTATATAAGTGTTTGTGATTAATCAATTTTATTTATTAAAATTGATTCCTGCTAGTGGGGTTTTACTCCACTTTTTTTATCGAAAAATATTTTGTTCGTATATAATAAAATTATTATATCTTTTGAATTAAAGACAGAATCTAATTTTTCCTTTTTTAAATGCAAATCCTTAATTTATACAAAAACTTTTTAAATGATTAGTAGTAAATATATAATTACGTTAGAAATTTTACTATCTTTTTTATGATGTTTTATATATTAAAACCGATTTTTAACGTGTATTATTAAACTCTTATGGACTATAATATTTAGAATTTGATTAATAATTAAATAGGTCCAAAGTTAACCATTTAATTAAATCCTATTTAAACTAAAACGATTAATCAAAACACACTTTAAATATTGTCCTTTGGATGTGGCGAAAAGCTGAACAAGAGGTTATATAAATGATGTACAAATATATTAGAGATGCATGGAAAAATCCAGATGAGTCTTATGTAAGAGAACTTATGTGGCAAAGAGTTCCGGTTTGGAGAAAACAACCTGCAATCACTAGAATCGACAGACCAACCAGAATTGATCGTGCAAGATCACTCGGTTACAGAGCTAAAAAAGGTTTCGTGGTTGTAAGAGTAAAAGTTAGACGTGGTGGACGTAGGAAAACTCGTTTCAAACATGGTCGTAGACCAAAAAGAATGGGTGTAAACAAAATTACCATGGCTAAATCCATTCAAAGAATCGGTGAAGAGCGTGTAGCTAAAAAATACCCTAACATGGAAGTATTGAACTCTTACTGGGTATGGGCTGACGGAAAATACAAATACTTTGAAGTCATTTTAGTAGACCCACAAAGTCCTTCAATTAAAAATGACCCTAAAATCAACTGGATTTGTGAAAAACAGCACAGAAGCAGAGCTCTCAGAGGCTTAACCAGTGCTGGTAAAAAAGGCCGTGGCCGTAGAAATAGAGGAAAAGGTAGTGAAAAAAGATTAAAATAATCTTTTTTTTAATTTTTCTTTTCTTTTTATTTTTTATTTTTATGCTTATTTTAACTATCAAACAATTATTTTACTTTTTTTACTAATTTTAATAATTTAACAGTTCCATTAAAAAATTTTTTATTTTAATTCAAATTAAAGGTTAAATCATGATTCACAATATTAGATATCGTGTCTTTATCTATGAAAATGAAGACAAGGAGGAAATTTTAGAAGCTCTTTTGAATATTCTTCCAACTGCAGTGCCTGAAGCTGAAGAGGTGGAAGGGCTTTTGGAAGAGAAAATGCTTATTTTAACTGGAACCATTTCCAAAAAAAGAGAAACAAGGGAATTCCTAAACACTCTCATTGAATCTATTGGAGAAGATCAATTAATTAAATTATACAATGATTTGGATAGGAAGATGGATGAAAGCGGCAATCTGTTCTTGAGATTCTCTAAGGAAAAGGCCATTGATGGTGAATGGGAAATCCTTGATGGTGGAGACAGCATCCATTTGAAAATCAAAATAGCTGCATATCCTGCCAAAAAGGAAGTGGCAATCAAAAAGATTTCTGAAATATTTCCGGAAAACATTAAAGATTAATTAAAAACTATTTTAATTAGTTCTTATAAAATATTATATGTTATAGTGTGATTTTTTTTAATAATTGAATTAAGGTAATCAAATGAAATTTTATGACTTGAA
Source organism: Methanobrevibacter sp. (assembly GCA_030539935.1). Taxonomy (GTDB): domain Archaea; phylum Methanobacteriota; class Methanobacteria; order Methanobacteriales; family Methanobacteriaceae; genus Methanobrevibacter. The sequence continues at coordinate 10,936 of JAUNXF010000022.1, read as the reverse complement.
TCTAAGGGGACAAAACTTTGAAAATGATTTGGCTCTTGTTAGGGAAGCCAATAAATTTGGATGGGATTATCTTAATTTAAATTATTCTTATACTGATTTTGAAGATTCCATTCAATATCTTGATGATTTGAATGATGAATTATCCAAAATTGACTTTAGAGAGACCTATAGAAATAAAAAAACTAATTTTGAGCATGCTAAAGTTTCTATGGGAATCAATATCCTTAATGCAAATTCAAATGAAATCCGGAAGATAATCAATAAGTATCGTGATAAGTCCAATTACATCAGCTGTTTAGGCGGAGACTTGAAGATAAATCGCAGTGTCTGTGAAAGCTATAGGATTGATGTATTGTCAAGACCATACTATAAGAGAAGGGATTCCGGTATGAATCATGTATTGGCAAAGGAAGCGGCAAGAAACAATGTGGCTATTGAGTTGTGCTTTAGGGACATTTTAAACAATTATCTAAGGTACAGGGCCAATGTAATAAGCAGCTTTAAGGAAATCTTAATGTTTCATCGTAAATTCAAATTCCCTTTGATTCTTACAACAGATTCAAAATCCCTATATGATGTTCGCTCTACAAGGGATATTCTGACTTTCTTCAAATCTATTGGTTTTACTGATAAAGAGATCTACAATGGCTTTTATTACTATCCAAAACAAATCTTTGATTTCAACAAGGAAAGGGAAAACATGATTGTTCGTGGAGTGAAAGTCATTGATGGAGCAAATGATTTCACAGAGACTTATGACAAGTTGGGCAGTGACTTTGAAGAGTTTGATGGATTTGACTTTGAAGATATTGGTGATGATTTGATTGATGATGATTTTGAACAGTTGGATGATGAATTGATTGATGATATTGGTGATGAAAATTATATGGAGGATGATTTATAATGAAATTAAAGGTCTTGCCTCCAACACTTAGGAAAAATCATCATTATCTGATTCTTGATGTCAAGTCTGAAGTAGAAATATCCAAAGAGGAGATGCTCCCATATGTATGGGATGCATGCATCAGATATTGGGGAGAGAACCATTCAAGTAACTTCAATCTATGGGTCATGAGACACTATCTGATAGAGGAAACTACTCAAAATAATGAACCTATCTTTAATTATAAGACAGTCTTAAGATGTGGAAGATCTTACGAAGATGATGTGAGGGTTGCACTTTCCACCTTAACAAGGCAAAATAAAAAAAGAATAGCCATTAATACCATTGGAGTTTCAGGAACCATTAAATCTGGAATTAATAAATTCATTGAAGGGTAGAAATGGATTTAGATATTATTCGTGATTAATTCATTGAATAATGGAAATAAATCTACAATTTATTTTTCTTATTTTAAAAATAGCAAATATTCATTTAAAAAAGAGATAAATTATCTCATAGATTGAATCATGAGATAATTTAAATTAAAACTTATTTTATAACGTTTACCCAAGTTGTTAACTTGTCTGCAGTGTGCCCATTCTTATTGTTAAGTGAACATACGACAGTGCGATTTCCAATAGGCAAATCTAAGTGCACATAACCATTTTTAGATGTTGTAAGTTTATATGTTGTGTAACTTCCTGGGATTGTATCGTCCATTCCATAGCTTTTTCCCTTTTTGGCATATTTAAGGAAATTATCAACCAATTCCTGTGGATTGTCCCCATAGACATAATTTACATGGGTCTTCTTATTCAGATATTTTCCAGGGAAATACAGTCCTTTAAAGCTTTTTGGACTGTAGTCATCGTCATGTGCCCTTTTTAGCCAGGTTCTGTTTGCCAAATTAACAATATTTGGAGGCTTAGGACATCCTAAAACAAACTGATTGTTGTTGTACTTCAAATAGTTTTGGTAGTAGCCATGGGACATATCTACAAACATTCCGCTGTCTATGCCTCCAACCAAATGGAATACGCATACATTCTTATAATCCCTTACACTGTTTACATGATAATTGGGACCAATGCCTGAAACAATGACCTTGTAGCCTTTTGCCCTAAGCAATTTTGCCATGTCATTCATCCGTTTTTTGTCAACGCTTTTGTTTACAATATTGTCAGAGCTTAATACAATTGTCTTTTTTGTGATTTTCTTTCCGCTTCCGGAAGTGAAGTTATTGCATTTTACTTTTAGGATGACTGTTTCTCCAGCTATTGGATTTCCCTTAAGGTCTGTCAGTCTGATATAATATCTTATTGTCTTATTTCCATTAAGATGGACAGTCTTGTTTTTTGCAGTGAATATTGAGGTATAGTTTGGAAGCACTTTTATCTTAGTTGATCTGCTTGAGTTTAAAAATCCATTTGAGCCTTCAAACCTAACCTTTATTTTATATGTTCCCACTGGCTTGGTTAACCTTAGCTTAGTTTTTCCTTCCTTATCTGTGGTTTTTTTGTAATTCTTGTTAGCAAAGCTAATCAATAGCTTTTTGTTTGCCAAGGTCTTGTTTTCATTATATTTGAGAATTATGTATAGGTATTTATTTCTGACTATGCTTTTGGAGTTAAACACGATTTTTGTTTTTGCATTGTAAGATTTGACTGTAACGGTTTTGCTGGTTTTCAGATACATTTTTGAACCTTTGAAATTCAATTTAAGTTTATATTTTCCAGGTTTTGAATTAATCTTAAAACGTATCATTCCCTTATTATCGGTCTTTTTGGAATAATTCTTGTTCCTGTAACTTAAGGTAATTGGCATGGAAGCAAGGGCGGCACCGTTTTTGTCTTTTAAGCATGCATAAAAGTATTTTCCTTTGATGATTGAAGTGTAAAGTGGGTTGAAACTGGTCTTAAGCTTATAAACATGCATTATGAATGTCCTATTGCATTTTGTGTAATTGCCATCGCCGGAAAATGTGACTTTAACAGTATAGTTTCCAGGTTCAAAACTGATTTTTATCCTTATTCTGCCGAATTTGTCTGTTGTATTTGTATATGTTTCCCTTCCATATCTCACAGTAATCCTTTTATTTGCAATGGTTTTGTTTTTAGAATCCACTAATTTTAAAATTAGCATCCTTTCCTTTTGAACTGAGACATTCATAACAACTATTCTTGTTTTGATTGGGCTTTCAGCATTATCATTTTTGACTGTTAACTCAGCTTCATTTATGGATTCCTGATTTTCTGATAATTCATCGATTTTTGTGTCTGTTTCCAAGTCATTCATTGAATTATCATTTTCTTCAGAAGTGGCAATAGGATTTGGATTTTCATCATTCCCACTATTTTGGTTATTATTTGAATTGTCCCCTATGTTTGAATCTTCAAGATACATCTCATTATCATTTGTATTTAAGTAGGAGTTGTCAAAGTCTCCTATTTCAATTGAATCAGTGCCTATTTCACTAGCTGAAATGGCATTAAGACTTAAAATAGCTATAAATAATAAACCAATTATAAAAATTAATTGTTCATTCTTTAAGATAATTTTTCCTCCTTCCCTTCTTTTCAATATAAATTTTATTATTTATATTATTTAAATATGAATATCAAATCCTCAGATTCTTCATTATTTTTTAAAAATTAAGTCAATTTTTCATTATTTTTTGAAAATGGCTTATTTTATTAGAATTTTATTTTTTCATTATTTTGGAATTATATAAATAAAATTTAAAAACATTTATAAATAACTTTATTATAATATAATATTGACAGAAATATCAATAAAATACATATTACCAAATAACAGAATGTTTGGTTTATTTTTTTAGAATTAGTTTAATATTGTTTAGAGTAAATCATAGTTGGATTTTATTTTTTCTTTTTAAAGGCTATGATTTATTAAAAAGGATGGAAATGATTGAAATAGGCTTTTAGAATGAATTCATTTGTTCTCAAACATACATTTTTCCTGTCTCATTGTTTTGTTTCCTTAAAAAGTAATAAGTTGGAAAATGTGAAAATTATTAGGATTTTAAAAAAAGTTTGATTTGAAATGTCAAAGCAGATTTTTAAATTTAGGCTTATTGGCTTTTTACTAAAAAATAAATTAATTTTAATAAAAAATATGTAGTTTATGAAAGAATAATTAGAACAGTAGATTTTTAAAAAAAATAGGTGATAATAAATGCAACCTTTACAACAACAAAATGCTGGTTATGACAGAGCAATTACTGTATTTAGTCCAGATGGAAGACTTTTCCAAGTAGAATATGCAAGAGAAGCTGTAAAAAGGGGAACCACATCCTTAGGTCTCAAATCAAAAGAAGGTGTAGTTCTCATTGTAGATAAAAGAACCGTCAGCAGATTGGTTGAGGCAAAATCCATTGAAAAAATATTCCAAATTGACAATCATATAGGTGCTGCCACTTCCGGTCTTGTTGCTGATGCAAGAGCTTTAATAGAAAGAGCACGTATTGAATCTCAAATTAATAAAATAACTTATAATGAACCTATTCTTGTTGGCGGACTTGCTAAAAAGATCTGTGACATGAAACAGATGTATACTCAAAATGGTGGTGTAAGGCCTTTCGGTTCTGCATTAATCATTGGTGGAGTAAATGGTGAAGAAGTTAAATTATTCGAAACAGACCCTAGTGGAGCTTTAATTGAATATAAGGCTACAGCTATTGGATCTGGTGTACAAGCAGCTATGGATGTCTTTGAAGAAAAATATGAAGATGACATTAGTTTGGAAGATGCAATAAACTTAGGTTTGGATGCACTTTATGAAGCTACTGAAGGCAGAACCACTGCACAAAGCGTTGAAATAGCTGTAATTGAAGTAGATACTCAAAGCTATAGAAAACTTTCTGATGATGAAGTATCTGAGTATGTTGAAGCTCTTCTTGAGAGAAACGCTGAAGAAGATGAAGAAGAATCTGAAGAAGAGGAATCCGAAGAGGAAGTTTCTCAAGAGGAGTCTGAATCTGAAGAAGAGATTTCTGAGGAAGAAGAATCCGAAGAGGAATCTGAATCTGAAGAAGATGTGGAAGAATAATTCTTCTACATTCAATCCTTTAAAAGGATTCTAAATACTGATTAGATTAATATGGTTTTAAAAAAAGCAATTGCTAAAAAAATAATCAGGAGCCCAACTTTCCGTAATGTCGTACGTTTTGGAGTTAAGTTGGTCATTACTGAGAAATTTTTAAAAGAGCATAAATATATTAGAAAAGTTGTTAAGTATATCTAATTGATTATTTGGCGGCTTTCGTTTTAAGGAAAGTTGTTAAGTATATCTAATTGATTATTTAAGGGCTTTCAAGTTTTATAAATGGGAATTCATTGAATTCTCTCTTTATTCTTACATTTTTATTAATGTATCTCAAATTTTATTTTTGCATTTATTTTTTCAATGCATACAATAAAATCAAAGTATCAAATTATATTGGATTGGTGAGTAAAGCATGGTAAATATAGATGATGCTATAATTGCAAGATTAGAGTCTTTTGGTGAAAAATTTGAAATTTTAGTTGATCCTGATTTAGCTGCAGACTTTAGAAATCCTGATAATGAAAAAGAAATTGACATTGAAGATATTTTGGCTGTTGAAGAAATATTCAAAGATTCCAAAAAAGGTGACAAGGCTTCAGATGAATCCATGAATAAGGTATTTGAGACCACTGATGTTTTGGAGGTGGCTGCTCAAATTCTTCAAAAGGGCCATATTCAATTGACTGCTGAACAAAGGAGACAAATGCAGGAAGACAAGAGAAAACAGGTTATTGCTAAAATAGCCAGAGAGGGAATAAATCCTCAAAATGGCCTTCCGCATCCGGCAGTTAGAATTGAAAATGCAATGAATGAGGCTAAAGTTAAAGTTGATCCATTTAAATCAGTTGATGAACAGGTTCAAATAGCTTTAAAAGCAATTAAAGTTTTAATTCCAATTAAATTTGAAAAAGTTAAAATGGCTGTTAGATTACCAAGCACAGCAGCAGGAAATGCTTATTCTGCAATTCGCCCATTCGGAAAAATCATAAATGAGGAATGGCAGCAAGACGGCTCTTGGATTGGAATTGTGGAAATGCCTGGTGGTCTTCAAGATGATTTTAATCATAAAATGGCTTCCATCTCAGGAGGGGAAGCTGAAACTAAATTAATAAACTAGTTCTATAATGAATAATCTGATGGAGAATAATGGCTTGATTGGATTTTTAATTTGATTAGAAAATAAGAGACTAATTAAATTAATGTTATGGGTGTTTTAATTTAGGTGTGTTGTTGAATTTAGTATACTCTTATGGGAAGTATATGTATGATATATGTGAATGAAAAAGATTTAGTTGTTCCTGGAGAATTATTAGCAGAGGATGATTATTATTCAGGAAGAGGAACCTTTGAAGAGGATGGAAAAATATGTTCCAAACTCTTGGGTTTAGTTTCTTTAAGAAATAAGAAAATAAGTGTAATTCCTTTAAAAAGCAAATATCTTCCTAAAAAAGGAGATGTGGTTATTGGTAAAATCGATGATGTCAGATTTTCAATGTGGGGAGTGGACATAAACTCACCATACTCTGGTATCTTGCCTGCATCTGAAGTATTTGGAAGAGAGAAAAAGGAATTAAGCAGAGTATTTGACATTGGTGATGTTCTTTTCTTAAGAATCGTTGATGTCGATGAAGTGAAAAAAGTTAAATTAGGTTTAAAAGGCCGTGGAATGGGCAAATTCAAAGGAGGAGTCATTGTAGATATTGCTCCTACCAAAGTGCCTCGTTTAATTGGTAAGAAAGGTTCTATGATTAACATGATCAAGGATAAAACCGGCTGTAAAATTGTAGTCGGTCAAAATGGTCTTGTTTGGGTAAAAGGTAATGAAGACATGGAACAGATTGTTAAGAACGTTATCAAATTAATCGAAAAAGAAGCTCACACCTCTGGTTTGACTGATAGAATTAAAAACAAACTTTGTTTACTTATTGATGGCGAATTACCTCCTCAAGAGGAAGAAGAAGTTGAACAAGTAGAAGAATACGAAGAAGATTCATTTGAAGATGGATTGAAAAAACCTGAACTTCAAGATTTCAGAGATGAAGTTGAAAAGGAATTGGCTGAAGAAGGATTCGTTGATGAAGCTGATGATTTTGAAGAATTTGATGATGAAGACTCTGAAGATGAAATATTCGACGATTCTGAGGAGGATGACGACATTGATGATGAAGACTCTGAAGAGGAAGATGTCGAAGACTTCAATGATGATTCTGAAGATGAAGAAGGATTCGAAGACTTTGATGACGATTTGGATGATGAGGATTCAGAAGAAGAAGTTGAAGAGTTTGAAGAAGACATTTCCGATGATGAGCTTGAAGACGTTATCAATGAGGCCATTTCTGAAGATGAAGATTCAAGTGAAGATGCTGATTTAGTTGAAGAAGAAAATGATGATTTAGAAGATTCTGAAGAAGCAGAAGCTGACGAAGAATTGGAAGCTGATGATGAGGAAGAGGGATCTGAAGAGGAAGAAGCAAAAGAAGATTCAGAAGATAAGGATGAAGACAAATCTAAAAAGCCTAAATTTTTAGACACTTTTGAATATATCAATGAACAGAAAAAGAAAAATAAGTCTTCTTTCGATTTTAGTCGTGCAGATAATTCTAAATCTCCTACTTTAAACATTTCACAAGGAAGAGGTATTTAAGCTGTTGAATTAAGATAACTGATTTATATTTAATAATGATTAATATTAAATTTATTTGAATGATTTTATATTAAACGATTGAGATTATTACTTATAATTTAAATGTGATGCGAAAGAGGTGTTTTTTATTATCTCAAATGATAAAGAATTAAGAGCAGACGGAAGGGCATATGATGAACTCCGTCCAATAAAGATTGAAGCTGGAGTCTTGAAAAGAGCAGATGGTTCTGCTTATTTGGAAGTTGGTGGAAATAAAATTTTAGCATCTGTTTATGGTCCAAGGGAATCCTATATTAGACGTTTGTTAAAACCTAATACAGGTGTTATTAGAGTAAGATACAATATGGCTCCATTTTCAGTAGATGACCGTAAAAGACCTGGTCCAGATAGAAGATCAACTGAAATTTCAAAGATTGCTGCTGATGCACTCAGACCTGCCTTGATGTTGGAATCTTTCCCAAGATCTATGGTGGATGTGTCTATTGAAGTTATTGAAGCAGAGGGAGGAACCCGTTGTGCTGGAATTACTGCAGCTGCTGTTGCTTTAGCTGATGCAGGCATTCCAATGAAGGATATTGTAGTCGGCTGTGCTGCAGGTAAAGTTAATGACCAAATTGTATTGGACTTATCTGAATATGAGGATAAGGAAGGTCAAGCTGATGTTCCTATAGCAATCATGCCAAGAACCGGTGAGATTACTTTGCTCCAAGCAGACGGCAACTTAACTGAAGAGGAATTTGAAGAAGCTTTGGATTTGGCTATGGAAGGATGCAGAAAAATTAGCGAACTCCAACATGAGGCTTTAAAGAACAGGTATAGTTCTGAGTAGGTTGGTGAAAATATGGATATTGTACCGGAAATTACTAGAAAAAGTATTACAAGACTTATAAATGATGGTAAAAGAGCTGATGGAAGAGCTTTTGATGAAAGAAGAGATATTTTCATTGAACCTAATGTAATTGATAAGGCAGAAGGTTCTGCAAGAGTTAAATTAGGTGACACTCAAGTCATTGTAGGTGTAAAGCCAACTATCGGCGAACCATTTGCAGACACTCCTAATTTAGGTGTATTGATGACTAATTGTGAACTCTTGCCAATGGCTGCCCCTGGATTTGAACCAGGTCCACCTAGCCCTGATTCAATTGAACTTGCACGTGTTGTAGACCGTGGAATTCGTGAAAGCGAATTGGTGGATTTGGAAAAGCTTTGCATTGAAGAAGGCAAAAAGGTATGGATGCTCTTCATTGATTTGCATGTAATCGATTATGATGGAAATCTCTTTGATGCATCTAACCTTGCTGTAATGGCCGCTTTAATGAACACCAAATTGCCGGTTGCAGAATACATTGATGATGAAGTTGTCTTTAGCGAAGATGAAACTATGGACTTGCCTATAAGGGATAAATTGGCTTTATCTACCTTTGTAAAAATTGGCAATGGCTTGATTTTAGATCCTTCTTTAGAAGAGGAAGAAATCTTGGAAGCTAGAATAACCATTGGTGTAACTGATGAAGGAAACCATATTTGTTCTATGCAAAAAGGTGGAGAAGTACCTTTAACCAGAGATGAAATCCTTGATGCTGTACATATGGCATTCACTACTAAAGACGATCTGTTAAGCTATTTGGACTAAGCTTTTTGAGGATAGGAATCAGAAACCTTAGCCAAAAATTAATCACTAGTTGGGAGCTATTGCTCTTCACTAGTTTTAATTATTTTTTATTTTTTTCATGGTTTTGATTTTTATTTAGGGAATTGTTTTAATTATTTTTTATTTTTTTATGATTTTGATTTCTATTTAGGAAATTGTTTTAATATAAATATTTATTGTAAAAAACGGTTTGATTTATTATTTTAATTGGAAAACAGATGATTTATTTAAATTCAAATAAAAAATAGCTATTTTTCTCAAATAAAATATATAAAAAACCATTAACTTTATATACTTATAAATACTATATTATATTATTATATTGTTAAATTATAGCCTAATTGCTGTAATGGTTTTATAATTCTAACAATTGTTCTCTTTATTTTAATTATTATCAGTTTTATAATTAGTAAAGCAGATTTTTTTATTTAATCTTTTAAATAAGACAAGAGTATGTCTTGTTAACTCATATTTATTGTTTATCGATGATGGATTAAATAATATTTTAGATTAGGCTTTGTAGGTGTTGAAGCCTAATAACTTATTTAATTAATTCAATTTTACTGGAGATATTTTAAATGGCAAGAACAAAAAAAGTAGGTATTACTGGCAGATTTGGTGCTAGATACGGAAGAAAAGCAAAAAGACAAGTTAAGAAAATCGAAGAAAACATGAAAAAGAAACATGTTTGCCCAAAATGTGACAGACCTTACGTAAAAAGAGTAAGTGCTGGAATTTGGGAATGTAAAAAATGCGGTACAGTCTTTACTGGTGGAGCTTATGTCCCTGAAACTCCAATGGGAAAAACTGCAAACCGTAACATTAAAAGGATTGTTGGGGGAAACTAATTGTACAAATGTCCTAACTGCGGAGAAAAGATTGATCCTAATTATTTAAGAGTGCATAAAGATTCTAACGGAAACAAATGTCCTAAATGCAGACATAGAATTTTATTTAAAGAAGTTCCTGAAGTTAGAAAACTCGTTAGCTCAAGATAATTCTTAAATTATTATCATTGACTTTCATTGTTATTTTTGGATTTCATTGATTTTGTGATAATAATTAAATAATTAGTTTTTATTCTAATTATTTTTCACAATTATCTTTTTCATAACTATTTAGATTATTGTAGTTAGGATACTACACATTTAAGCTATTTTTATTGCTATTTATTCATTATAACTTATTCTATTTCTGATTTTTATCATTGCTATTTTCTGATTCTAATTATTTTAAAAAAGTGATTATTATGCTTATTTCTACATCAAGAAAACCATCACAGAAAACCAGAACTTTCTGTAAGAACTTATCACATGCTTTTGGTTTTGATTATACTAATAGGGGAAAAAGCAGCTTAAGGGATTTGCTTGTTAAGGCTAGCCAATTAGGTCATGACAGTCTGGTATTAGTTTATCAGATTAAAGGAAATCCAAGCAAGCTAACTTTTTATGACTTGGATGCAAATGAGAAATTGGCATTGCTTATTTCAGTCAACACTACAAATGAGCGTCTTCACATCAAGCCTGAAGACTTAAAGATTAGGTCAAGCGTAAGGGAATTGGATATTTTGGCTGAAGTCTTAGGTATTGAAATTACCACAGAACCTCAAGATTCCAATTACATTAGAATCTCTTATGCAGATTATGATGATGATAAGAATTTTGCAATCCTCTATTTTGTAAATAAGAAAGGG